>NZ_QPEL01000016.1:0-204739 GCF_008368965.1 Bacillus sp. AY2-1
TCTTATATTGTGTGTAACTGACCCCTTCGCTGAATCCCTTGGTATCATTGATTTTATTTAATTTTCTCTTTTGAGTTACACAGTACGAAAATTATGAGTAACTGTATAGGGATACCACCAACATTTTGTAAAATAACCTACGCTATGTGGAAAAATAAAATAAGCTGCCCATATGGACAGCTTATTTACATAATTATCGTTATCAGAAGTAAAATTTAACTCGAAAATAGCTGATTTTATCAATTGTTGAATGTCTGAAAAAAATCAAACCAATGATGTTGTTGAGATCCTTTGGAAATTTCTTGCTGTGATGACTATCATAGTGACTTTTTCTCTAGCAACAACTATTAGTAGCTAATTACCATAAGGACTTATTTTTGAAATTTGCTATTTTTTAGAAAGTGTGTTAATTTAAGAAAGACCTATTTTTGTTTGGCTTGAGATTAAGAATAAAATTTGTTTTTCGTCTAAGGTATTTGAGCAAGGGTAGTAACATATGTGTGGGTATCCACACTAGGAGGCAACAATTATGGAACAAGGTAAAGTAAAATGGTTTAATGCAGACAAAGGTTTTGGATTCATCGAGCGTGAAGGTGGAGAAGACGTATTCGTACATTTCTCAGCTATCCAAATCGACGGTTTCAAATCTTTAGACGAAGGACAAAGTGTAACGTTTGAAGTAGAAAAAGGACAACGTGGCCTACAAGCTACTAATGTTCAAAAAGCTTAATATTAGCTGATGAAAGACCCTCTTGTAGGGTCTTTTTTTATTTTGTTACAATATTCCGAATACAACTTTTTCAAGGGGATTTGGGTTGCTTAACTTTTAATAAAAAAGAAGATGTTAGAAATCATAGTTTTAGCATTATGGGCTTTTTCTTTTAGTTATCTTGCAATTATATTAGGAATTCCAAAAAACGGATTATGTATAGTCGTAGGATTTTCAATCTCATTTGTTGATGGAATTTTGATTGTGCATCTATTTCAAAATAAGAATAGAAATGGAAAATCATTTTGTTTGATTGTATATCTCATACACGTCTAGTTAACATGACGTCTCATTATCGGTAGCAAGGAACCTTCTTTTTTGTTCTATGGTTCTATGCATTTTTTATACATTCCTATCCTAGCGAGGTTTTAGGCTTCTTGTTTGTTACTGGAACTGTATAAAATCTTGCATACTCTTCACGTAGGTTTTTTCCAAAATGCTGTGATACCCCTAGATTAAAAAAGAAATAAACAATGATTAAATTTTAAACCTAGTCATTGCTTTATCCATTGCATCTTGGTTTACACCTATATAACGTAACGTTACCTTCTCTGATGAGTGATTGAATATCTCCATAAGTAATGCTATGTTTTTTGTTTGCATGTACATGTGATACCCGTATGTTTTTCTTAATGTATGTGTTCCGATTTCATCTAATCCGAATTCTGCTGCTACTCCACTTAATATCTTATATGCCATGCTACGACCAATCGGACGATTCCTACCTTGTCTACTTTGTAATAGGTACTCATTATCTTCTCTTTTTTCAATAAACCATTTAAGTTCTCTTTTCAGTGCTACAGTAATTTGTATTCGTTTCTGTTTCCCTGTTTTCTTTTCTCTCATAGATATATGACTACCTTTGACATCTCCTACCTTCAATTTCAAAATGTCCGAGATTCTCAGGCCTGTATTGATTCCCATAATAAAGAGAATGTAATTACGTAAGCTCTTTTCCTTAAAATATTCTTTTAACTGCTGTATTTTTTCTGGATCACGTATTGGCTGAACAAAATTCATTATTCATTACCTCCAGTTTCTTCAGTCTCATAAACTTCTAATCTAAGAGCAAAAGCAAGTTTATAAAATACTCTTGCCTTAACACGTCGATAAGTACGCTCGCTCATGCCAATTTCGTTATATACCATATAATCACATACATCTTCCTCTTCTAAATAACGCTTAATGATGATGTCTCTTTGATCCTTTCCTGCACGCCCATTACCCAAACGACTAAGAAACTGGTCAATACGAAATGATGTTTGCTTTATCCACTCTTCTCTTTTACTTTGTTGAATATTAGCCATCGCTACATCTTCTAATGGCTTCCCTACATCATTTGTAGGTCCGTGATATCTAATTTCATAAGAAGGAGTGACTTTCATTTCTTCACGCATCATTCCAAACTGTCTATATAAACGTACATTTTCGAGAACACCTTCTAATTTCTTCTGCGTTGCTACTCTATCAATTTTTGGTAAGAAAGATAATTGTTTAGTCATGTAAGACCACTCCTTTTTATTTTTAAATTACTTTTGTCTTAATGCTCCGCGTCTTCGTTCATAACAAGGTCTATGCATCCCCATTAAATCCTCAATTTCACGAGTACTTAATTTCTCTTTTTGTTTTTTCTTGTTTTTCTTCTTTCCTTGCTTGGATTGCTTTTTCCATTCATGCAACTGATCCTTTAATCCCTTCATTTCCCCATCTCCCTTTTCAAAATAAAAAGGACACCTATTCCTAAAACAGCTTTCATTGCTGCTTTAATGAATTGGTGTCCTCTAGTTTTCTAGCCGGACTATATTCTGTTTGCTTTACTTTAAAAAGATTATTTTGTTCAAATTTTGGATAGATGTTAATATTCTTCACAAAGGAGGTCTTACTGATGAAAAAGATTTTTTTAGTCATTTTCATAGCAATTTTCCTTTTAATAATTTTATATTTTGTTGGGATGTCAATTTTTTGGAACCAACCTTAGATTAAAAGAAACAATAAATTACCACCATGATTATTTAATAAACATTCCGTCAATAATGTAGATAGGCAATAGCCTGAACTCATTTAATGAATCCCTAACCTTTCTCCGATCCCCACGGAGAACCAGCCAAGCAGTTAGCTTTTGCTAGCTGCTTTTTTTGTTGATAATTCTTTTAAGAGGAGCAAGTTATATGCATAATAGCTCAAATAAAATCCATACTATATTTAAGTTAGGTCTTAAAATCTAAAACCCTTATTTCAAATTTAGACCTAATATATCGCTCCTCCCTCTTCCCTGGGGCACAGTAGCTAGCTCTTGCTAGCTGCTCTTTTATTGAATAAATTTCTAAAACATGTTAATAATATAGATACACCAAGGTTGAATACGAATGATCATTGTATTCTTCTTATTCACTGTGCAGTTAGCTTTTGCTAACTGCTTTTTTCTTGCGTTCCGGCTCTTACTTCTTGAAATACTCCTTGACTGCCTTTTCCCAATAAGTACCCATCCTTTATTCCACCTTGAACAAATTTAAAAATCTTGTCTATGTTATAGATACATTCAATTATTGAACTTCCAAATCTAAGTATTAAGTGAATAAAATTCTAATTTTTTCCGATACTATGAAAGAATTTAAAAGATTATTTTAAATTCTTTCCACTCTAGCTCTCTTGGTCGAGAGATGAGCAGTTAGCTTTTGCTAACTGCCTTTTTTGATTTTATCCGAATAAAATTCTAAATTATGCCCGATACTATAAATGGGCTGATACAGCTTGAATTCACAGTGACCTCTGTAATATTCTTTTCCCTTTCTCTGAGGGCTGAGCAGTTAACCTTTGTTAACTGCTCTTTTTGTATTGAGTTGATAATAATCTTTAGGTCTTATTTCTCTTCTGCGCCATATACTTTTAACCTAAGTATCCAACTCAAAGTGTTACCTCCTATCTTAAAGAGCACTTATGCATGGTGCTCTTTTTTAGTTTCCTTATTCCTACAAAATGAAAGTTTCATTAAGATCATTATTATTTCCACATAATACTTTTAATTCTGCTTATACTATAGCTGTAACTTAAAGTTACATATCATTTACTTGTAGGGCCTAATTTTCTTTTGTACAACAAGTAGTTAGTTAACGAAACTAACTGCTTTGTTGTGCAAAATGAAGTTTTCATACGCTTTTAAACACATTTAAAAATAAATCCATATGATATTACGTATTCCTCTCTCTTAGAAAATGGGTCTTGGTCAGAAGAGCACTTTTACGAAGTGCTCTTTTCTCGTTCTTATGAAATAAAGGCTTCACGTACATTAGAAACGTACATACAATAATCATGATTATCTCTCATTATTAATCATTTAGTATTATTCTCGATACAATCTTTGGTCATAAAGCACCTTTCTCCCAAGGCGCTTTTTAATTTTCAAATAAGGATTTTGTTAAAGAACTGGATAAAATTCAATATTCCGCCAATACTAATCACAATACAATCTGCTTCTTACCCAGGTTGTATCGAATTGGGCAGTTATTTGCATTAACTGCTCGATTTTAATTTTTGTTACATAAACTTGATATTTTTGTCCATACTATAATCAACCATGTAATTTTGTACTCCTAAATTCATGGGTGTAATTTCTCATTGCAGTTAGCTTTTGCTAGCTGCTCTTTTGTATTGAGTTAAGAATAAATTTTAGTTCTTATTTCTTTTCTACGTCATATAATTTTAACCTACAAATCCAGCTCAAAGTGTTACCTCCTATCTTAAAGAGCACTTATGCATGGTGCTCTTTTTTATTTTGTTTTATTTTGTTTTCTTTCATTTCCGAATAATATTTTCAACCCTGTTCATACTATTTTTGTAACTTAAAGTTACAAACTATTTCTGTAAGCGCAGCGTTTCTTTTGTACAACAAGCAGTTAGTTTTATTTACTAGCTGCTTTGTTGTGCAAAAGAAAGATTTTTTAAACTGCACATTTATTAAGAACATACATAAAATATCATGTGGAATTCTTTTTCAATTTTAGTTTTGGTCATGGAGCGCCTTAAAAAGCGCTCTTTATATTTGTAAATAAACATTTCCCTCAAACATACTCACGGTTTATATTAGTTAAGCATATATTTACCTAGACAAGACATAGCTTTTCATTATACATGCACAAAAATTGTGCATGTTTTTTCTTTAATAAAATAACTATTTTGTTTAGTTTTCTAACAAGCTTATACGCTGCAAATACTTAACTGAGAAGTAACCACTAAATCCTTCTAAAAACACCACTTACGAACCACTACTTGCTTTAAATTGATCTGTTCTACAAGTCCAAACTTTCCCTTCATAGCGCTTCGCTTCTAAGCAAGTGTGCATCACTACCTTGTCACCTACTTTTAATTCGTCCATAGCACCGAATACTGTTTGATAAGCTTCTTTATATTTGCGTTTTATAAAATCTACTTGCTTCAACGTTCTAACATTTGCAAAGCGCCCTTTCATGTAGTCCAAACAAACATGATCTATATCTTCTGGAGGACCAGGGAAGTAAGTGGAAGATTGCTTACCCCCACTCGTTGTATAAGTCATCTCTACCCCACCATGTTCATTCTTTATCATTTCGAATGTCGGTTTCATATCCATTCCCCTTTTCGATTAAAATAACGCTTTTGTTAAAAACGAACGTTTACTGGATCCATCAGCTGATAACCTAAGTTAAATACCGAACATTAATACATATTATTTGCTTCCATCCAGTTTTCTCGCTCTGCTTGTACGATCATCTCTTGCTCCGCTTCTATCTCTAAACGATCCTGCTCGCTCCATTCTTTCACCATGCTCCTCACCTACTTTTCTATAAAATACAAATTTAATTAAAGTAACTGTGTTTTTCGTTCTTCCATACGAATTACTTTTCCATTTTGATATACAAAGGATTGTTCACCATATCCACCTTGAGGCGGTTCTATTAGTCGGACCTGACCATTTTTAACAATATATATTCCGTTTGTTTTCAAATCTATTTCAGCTGTCATTTCCACAAGATTTTCTTTTCTAATTCCCAACAAGATCACTCCCATATGTTATAATTACTTTGCCGAAGTAAGTTGAGAGTGATCTCAGCTTTTTTTATTTGTCTACAAATATTGCACAACATTTTCTGGAACAAATGATTGTTCAAGCGATAAATGGAGTCGTATTGGAATCGGCTTTTTTTCATCTCTTGCTCGCTTACACATTTCTTCAGCTTCTTCCCATATAAATTGTTTATCCTCCGCTCGTTTGTAACGTCAAATCCCTATTACATAATATTCAAACAACTCATATCGTTCATCAGGCGCTGTCGTTGGTTTTAATTCATCAATTGCTTTGACTTGACGTGGTACTTGTACAACCACATCTACATACCGTAATTTTGAATTCAAACGGTGAATATGAGCTTCCTTAGGATCAAATGATACAACTGGTTCCACGTCAAAAATTGTTAATTGCTTTGGCACTGTTTTTCCCCTCCAATACCTGCAAGCTTGCAATTAAAATTCCTTCAAGCTGCATTAACGTTAGTTGATCTAATGTTTGTCCATTAATTTCAGTTAATCCTAACCCCAATAATTTACGAATGATTATTAGTTTTCTACGTTCTACTTCCTGACGTAACAACATGATTAAGCCTCCTGTTGATGATTGAACTTTCTCTCTAAATTTACAAACTTACTAAATTCTTTAATGAATGCTAGTTCAACAACACCAACTGGACCGTTCCTTTGTTTCGCTAAAATAATTTCCGTTATGTTTTTATTTTCTGTCTCGCGGTCATAGTAATCTTCACGGTATAAGAATGCTATTAAATCCGCATCTTGCTCAATTTGACCATTTTCGCGTAAATCTGATAGCAACGGTCTTTTATCTTGCCTACTTTCTACAGCACGGCTTAACTGTGATAATGCAACTACACATACATTTAATTCTCTTGCCATCAGTTTTAACTTACGACTAATCTCACCGATTTCTTGCATGCGGTTCCCTCTATGCTTTGGATCCCCTACAATAAGCTGCAAGTAATCAATTGCAATTAAAACCTTTTTATCAGGGTACTTACGCTTTAATTTCCTAGCCTTTGCATAAATCTCTTGCATGGTTACATTTGCTTTATCGTAAATTTCTAATGGCAAATCATTAATTAATCCCATTGCTTGACTAATCTTTTCCCAATCCTTTAAATTACATAGCTTCTTAGGATTCTTTAATTTTGTAGCATCTATATTTCCAGTACTTGAAATCATACGTTTAAGTAACTGCTCTTCTCCCATTTCTAATGAAAAGATTCCTGTTGCTGTATGAGCACTTGCTGCATGAAAAGTAACGTTTAATACAAATGCTGTTTTCCCCATTGAAGGGCGGGCACCGACAATGATTAAATCACCCTCTTGGAACCCTGCTGTCATTCTGTTCAGGTCGTCATAACCAGTTGGTATACCGGTTAAATCTCCTACATCAATTTGCATGTTCTTATACAAATCAACAAGCGCATCTTTCAAGTTAAATTCATCTGAGTAACCCGTTTCTTCAATGGCGCTTAATTCATCAATTGATGTACTAATAGCACTCATGTCCCTATCTTGCTGAAGGCGGTTATATAAATTACCAGCAACCTCCTGAGCATGTCGCATTTTCCAAGCTTCAATTACTAAACCTTCGTGATACGAGAAGTTCTTAGTTGTTGTTACAACTTCTGTTAAGTTTACAAAGAATTCAATTCCGCCAATTTGATGCATAAAGCTTTCATCGAATTTTCCAATGAGAGCAACAAGATCTATGGGAACCTCAGCATCCTCTAATTCTCTCATTGCCCTGAAAATCACTTGGTGCGTTGGTAAAGAAAACTGTTTTACCTTTAGCTGACAATCTTTAATTAAATCGCCTTCTTGGATTACGCTACCTAAAACACTTTGTTCAGCTTCCACATTACGAATCATATCGTTACTCATTTGGCCAACCACGCATTTTGTTGGTTAAGTACTGCAAGTTCTTCTTCTGTTGGAATGTTCTGCTCCCATGCTTGTTGCTACTGTATTACGTTTTTAGTAGATTCCGATAATCCCTTTTGTTGATAAGGAGCTTGTGTCTGTTGTTGCGCTTTTGTTAATCGTTGAGCACGGAATGCTTTATCAGCTGCCTCAACATCAGTTACTGTTTTAAAACCTTTAAGATGCCAATCTCTTAAAATCGTATTTACGTAAGACATGTTTCTCGTATTCTTCTCTAAAGCAATCTCCATAGCCTTAATAACTAGTTCTGCATTTAAATCATCGATCCAAGCATAAATACCATCTGCGATAAAAGGTGTAACGAATCCGAAGTTTTGCTCGTAAAAAGAAATTGGATTAACCTCAACAACTTCTTCCGCGCTTGCGCGTTCTTCTTGTTGTTGTTCTTTTTCTTTTTCTTCTTCCTTGCTAGGGTCTTGGAAGCCCCTTATAAGCCCCTCCAAACGGACTGATAAATACTCCTTAATACGAGGAATTTTAAAATCTTGTTCTCGTTCTAATTGCAAGCAAGTTTCATAGAAATCAACTAAAAAATCCTGGTCCTTTACAGATTGAATTTCTTTTAAAACACACTTTTCAATGTTTACATTTTTAATTGGATTGAATTTCAACCAGTTGATTAAGAACAATTCTTTTGTTTTTTGGTTGTAATTAATTTTTCCGTATTCAGCAAAACGTTCTAATAGCTTCATAACAGTTTCACGGTTATATCCTGTATCAGTTTCAATGATACGAAGTGGAAGCTCATAGATTCCTGATTGGGACGTCTTACTGTTTGTCATCAAATATAAGTAGAAATACTTCTCCTCCAGTGTAAGATCTAAAACAAATGAATCCTGCCAAAATGAAACATGTACTGGTCTGTAAACTGCCATATTATTCATCCTCCCGTTTACATATCGCGAATCCGTCCTCTACACGTAATAAGCAATAATTCTTGTATCCTATTTTGAGATATTGTTTTACTAAGTAAATTAGGTGTTGCTCTGATGTTGCTTGTTGAAACACTTTAGGGTTCAGCAACACTCTATGTAACGATTTGTCTAATAGCATGTAGCACACTCCGTTGTTATACGAATGCTAATTTGATATAATTAATCCTAAGATCTTTTGCAAGACCGTTTGTCTATCACTCTGCCAAGTGATAGATCTTTTTATTTTCTACGTGTTACTAACGAAGCGTTAACTCCTCTTGCTCTTAAATCTTTAATCACTACACGATAACTCATCGATGCCTCATGTTCCTCTTTTGTATCACGAAGCATTTTAAATTCCCTTATACATCGCTCCAGCTCTTCTTCCCAGTGATTTGATTCTTCGATTGATTCTGCATTAAACATGTTATAAATACATTCACTCATACAGTTACGAAGTTTATTTGCAAATGAAAAATCCCCAGGAAGAACTAGATCATGAAGACGACTGTTTTTATTGTTCATGAATTACATCTCCTTTCTGGTCATAACAACAAGCACAGTACTTTTCTATTTTTTATAAAAATATTAAAAATCTATTATTTCGGTATAAATTAAACTTAATGGAAGAAACTACAAGTTCATTAATTTATCCAAAAAATTAATATAATGATATAATTATTTTGTAAAATATATTGTCAGCTACTGTTGTCTAGGCGGTAGCTTTTTCTTTTGCCCATTTATGTTTCAAAATAAATGATGCTTCAATAATTTTGATTCGAATCCCCAACAATTTCTTCTCTTGCTTTAACTCAACTGTTTTTAAATCCTCATTAAGTAATTCTGCTATTTTAATTTCACCAGTTAGTTTTGCATCATAACGAATTAATTCCTTATATTCTATTAAGCTAGGTTTCTTATAATCTACTGTCATTTTCTTTCCTCCTCTACAGCACCCTTGTTAAATTCATTAAGCTATCCACCGATTGAATAATAACGTTTTCCGCCATAGCCTTTTGCAACCAACTTCTTTGTATTTGTTCCATAATGCCAAAATGAACTTGCTCAAGAGCTTGTACTACACACTGAGTAGCTTGGATTGTATCGAAGATTTCTTTTGCATGAACTGCGTATTCATGTTTCTTTTTTTCATCATGTTTCCATGACCTTGTTGTAACTTGTAAGTTCATGATTTCCTTTGCTGCCGCAATTCCCTCTTCAGCTTGTTTAATGTAGTTCATCAGTTGTAAATTAACATCTTGAGTTAAGCGTGGATCTGTAGGCGGCAACCCAACACCATAAATATATTTGATTGCTTGTTGATTCAACTTTGCTCCTGTTGCATGGCACCAATCCATCGCAAGTTCAAATTCTGATTTAGAAAGTCCAGATTCAATACGGGTTAATCGTTCATGTGTAATACCAAGGTACTTAGATAACCCTTTCTTCGTTTTCAGCTGAACATTATCACAACATTCTCTAGCATTCTGTAATAATTCTCCTATTGCTGAATTGAAGTATATACTTGTTCCCATATCTGTTCGCCTCCATATTTAGTTTTCAAATGGTTACAATGAATTTAGTACATATGTAACTTGTCTACTTTTCGTATAAAAAGAGAGGAATTATTCCTCAACATTTGCTTTTACTTGTATCTCTTTGATGATGGCCCAACCAGCCTTGTAATATGCTTGACGGATTTTATCAATATCCTTTTGTGATTTTGGCTCAGGAGCCACAACATGGACTTTCGTTTTCCCAAATTCATAGGTCGCCGCATATTCTTCTTGTTGGCTCATGGTGTCACCTCTTGAAGTGCTTTTTATATGTTTATGCGATGGTTCTGTTGGTACTGCCATGTTAGTTGATGGCATTTTCTCACCTACTTTCCATCTATTAAGTATGAGATTCTTGTACTTTTGTACATCAAATTAAATCCTTTACATCACTACCAAGAATAGTGGCTAATCTAATAGCCTTTTCAAGATTTGGATTACTATAACCATTTTCCCAATTACTTATTGTAGATTTTGTAACTTGCATTTTTTTTTGCAAGATCTTGTTGCGTTAACTTACTTTTTTTCTAGCTCTAATTAATTTGATATTTTTGTTCACTGTCTCGCTCCTTGTATAAGCATTTTGTACTTTTATTATATGTATAATATTCTTGTACATTAATACATTTGTACAATTATCTTGTATAAAGTTTTACAATCCATCTTTATAAGATACAATATCTTTGTACTTTTTATTAACGGGAGGTGCTATAAATGTTGAGACAAAGATTAAAAGAGATGCGTAAAACGCGTAAGCTCACTCAGCAAGGATTAGCCGATAAAGTAAATACCACTAAAGGCACCATTAGTAACTATGAGAATGGCCATAGCACTCCCTCAAACGAAATGCTAAAAGATTTAGCGAATGTTTTAGGAGTAACAACAGATTATCTATTAGGAAGAGAAGATGAATCAAGAGTGTCTAATACACTTCCTGATTTAAACAAAAAAGATACTCGTGATATCGCTCGTGACTTAGAAAAGACTTTAAAAGACTTAGAAAATAGCGAAGATGCTTTAATGTTTGACGGAGAACCAATAGACGAACACACAAAAGAAATGATTCGTATTTCTCTAGAAAACTCTATGCGCATGGCAAAACAATTAGCGAAACAAAAATTCACTCCAAACAAGTATAAAAAAGATTGAACGGAGCGAGAAATAAAAATTAAAGACTACGTAATGAAAATCGTAAAAAAACACGGCACAACAAACCCCTTTGAAATTGCTAAACGAAAAGATATTATAGTGTTGTTTGAAGACCTTGGGAATACTCTTGGTTTTTACAACACTTATAAACGCTTTAAATTCATTCATATTAATAATCAAATTAAAGAAACTATTCAACAATTTGTTTGTGCACATGAATTAGGTCATGCTGTACTTCATCCTAAAGCAAATACCCCCTTCTTGCGTAACCAAACCTTCTTTTCAGTGGATTGCTTAGAAATCGAAGCAAATACATTTGCTGTAGAATTGTTACTTACCGATGAAATGATTTCTGCTTATAAAGATACTCGTTTATCTATTCAAGAAATTACGGAGGCTCATGGGATTCCTGGAGGATTCGCTCGTTTAAAAACTTACATTTCTTAAGAAAGCAGACGAAATTTTATTAACTTATGGAGGATTAATAATGAAAAAATACCTAGTACCATTTACAGGGCTCTTTTTATCTATTGGGCTAGTTGGTTGTGATATTAACAATCCAGTTAAAGAAGACGAACAACATCAGGTAGAAGAAAAAGTAAAACAAGAAGAACAACAACGTCAGGAAGCTGATGTGCAACGCCAAGGGGAAGAAAAAGCGAAGCAAGAACAAGCAGCCAAAGCAGAGCAACATCAGAATCAAGAAAAACAAAAACAACTCGACGAAAATGATTCCAGTAATCAATCAGCACCAAAAATAGAAGGCCCCGAATCGGAGCGATTCAAGGAGGAGCAAATAAGAAAACTTCAAGCCGCTGATCCAAAAGAGAAAGAGGAAGCTTTCGATAGGGCGGCAGCCTCTCGCCGTGAACGATTCGAGAGACAAGAAATTGAAAAAATGGATTGCGATACTGCACGTTCTGCGTTATCTCAATTAGAAGAAATGGATGACGATCCGATTGCAAAGAAACAGGCAGTTTATTTTTACGATAAAGTAGCAAGATGCAACAAATCAGGTAATTAAACAACTCGGAACGTTCGTTTAAAGACCTATTTATATTAGTTACATATTAATAATAATGATTTTCGATGTTATACAAAGTTATAGAAGGGAACTCATACAAATGACTTTTATAAAAGATATAGCTTCTTTTTCTGAAGGATTATCTAAAGCTTTTCCAATAATTCTATCCATAGCCTCTTTTTTGGGCGTTCTAATTATCTATAATAAGAAAACCAATTTTGATTTAATATTTGAAGGAAAACACATTAGATTTTTAACAAAGATGACACAATCTATTACGGCCTTTATTGGATTTTATCTTTTATTCCAACTTGTATCGTTCTCCTTATATTTTATTGGTCTTCCTAAACCAACAAAAGTTATACTAAATACAATATATAATATAGATGCTATGTTAGTTTCCATATTATTCATCTCTATATTTGTTTATTTTGCACTTAAAATGATTCGTACCGCTTTAGGTTATTTACACACAATTAACATGTACCAAAATTTTATTAATAAAAAAAATGAATGGTTAAACCAACATAATAAAATTAAAAACACTCTTATTTCTATCAAAAATGGCATCATTATTATATATTGGGGTCTAAATAAACTTTTATATATTATACTTGTGGTTGTTAGTCTACTTACCCAAGCCATGCATTTCTATTTTGCTAAAGAACAAATACTAAAATTTGATTTAACATCTCAACAGGCTATTCAATTTTTAGTTGGTCCAATAGTAATTTGGGTTTTCCTAATTGCGATTATGTATCTCTACCTTAAAGAAATAGGTGAATTAAAAAAAGTTTACTATACTGTAAAGTTCATTTCAGAAACTACTGTCCAAAATGAAAACTTAATTCATCTCCATACTCGTCCAACTAAAGAATGGGTTCTAGTAAGAGCAAATGATTTACAGGAACAAAATACAATTTTTCTTTATAATCCAGAAACAAAAAACTGGCTTGAATACAATAAAGTAATTCATGATTAAAAAGTCCGATTCATGGACTTTTTTTAAATAATATAAAATTCGGCTAGCTTTTTATATTATCATTTACTTCATTCCAATCATTACAATTCATATAATACATATCAATAAGGAGGTTTAAATATGAAAACAGCAATCTACTTAAGAAAATCCCGTGCCGATCTCGAAGCCGAAGCACGCGGCGAAGGCGAAACTTTAGCAAAACACCGCTCTACCCTGCTGAAAATTGCTAAGGAAATGAACTTAAATGTTCTATCTGTCCGTGAGGAAATTGTTTCTGGTGAGAGCTTAGTAAAACGCCCTGAGATGTTAGCGCTACTTGAAGAGATTGAAGATAATAAATATGATGTTGTTCTTTGTATGGATATGGACCGTTTAGGTCGTGGTGGTATGAAAGAGCAAGGAATCATTTTAGAGACGTTTAAACGGTCAAATACGAAGATTATGACACCTAGGAAGACTTATGACCTTAATGATGAGTGGGATGAAGAATATAGCGAATTTGAAGCGTTTATGGCTCGTAAGGAGTTAAAGATTATTACACGACGTATGCAACGAGGTCGTGTCGCTAGTGTAGAGGCTGGGAATTACCTTGGTACACATGCACCCTTCGGATATGATATACATCGTTTAAATAAGCGAGAGCGTACTTTAACAATTAATTCAGAAGAAGCCTCTGTCGTTAGAATGATATTTGATTGGTATGCAAATGAGGATATGGGAGCAAATGCAATTAGGAGCAAGTTAAATGATCTTGGCTACAAAAGTAAGTTAGGAAACGAATGGAATCCTTATAGCATCTTGGATATATTAAAAAATAATGTGTACATCGGAAAAGTAACGTGGCAAAAACGAAAAGAAGTAAAACAGCCTGATGCCGTAAAAAGAAGTTGTACTCGTCAAGATAAATCAGATTGGATTATTGCTGATGGCAAACATGAGCCAATCATACCGGAAAGTTTATTTGAACAAGTACAAGAAAAATTAAACTCAAGATATCACGTTCCTTACAATACGAACGGAATTAAAAATCCACTAGCTGGTATTATTAAATGCTCTAAATGTGGTTACAGTATGGTCCAACGTTATCCGAAGAACCGAAAAGAAACCATGGATTGTAAACACCGTGGCTGTGAAAATAAAACAAGTTATACTGAATTAATCGAGAAGCGTTTACTCGAGGCATTAAAAGAATGGTACATCAATTATAAAGCTGATTTTGAAAAACATAAGCAAGATGACAAATTAAAAGAAACACAAGTCATTCAAATGAATGAAGCTGCATTACGCAAGCTTGAAAAAGAATTAGTGGATGTCCAAAAACAAAAAAATAATTTACATGATTTATTAGAACGTGGCGTTTACACAGTCGATATGTTTTTAGAACGCTCGAATGTAGTTTCTGACCGTATAACTGAAATTACTTCCACTATGGAAAACTTAAAGAAAGAAATTAAAACCGAAATTAAGAAGGAAAAAGTCAAGAAAGATACAATACCTCAAGTGGAGAATGTTCTTGATCTCTACTTTAAAACAGATGATCCCAAAAAGAAAAACAGCCTCCTAAAGTCCGTTTTAGAAAAGGCTGTTTATAAAAAGGAAAAGTGGCAAAGGCTCGATGATTTCGAACTTGTGCTTTACCCTAAGCTCCCTCAAGATGGCGACATATAAGCGTTTAGGCTATGTCGCCACCTTGTTGGTGTAATTAGATTTACCCCATTTAATCCTAATGCATCATTCGTCGAAACCGCCAATACGACAGGCTTGCCATTTCTTAACGTCGCTTTTGCTGCCATTAGTACTGGAGAGTCTGTCATTGCATTTGCAAATTTACTCATAGAATTTCCTGTTAAAGGAGCGATTACCATGCAGTCTAATGGAATTTTAGGTCCAAGTGGCTCTGCTCCAACAATTGAATTAATTGCTTTAAAACCTGTTATTTCTTCAATCTTCTTAATCCATTCTGCTCCTTCTCCAAATCTAGTATTTGTTGATTGAACAGTGTATGAAACAACGGGACGTACTTCTGCCCCTTCAGCAATTAATTTTTCTAAGTGCGGCATAACTTCCTCATACGTACAATGTGAACCCGTAAATCCGAAACCAATTCGTTTCCCCTTCAAACTCATTTCTTTTCCTCCTCCTTTGCAATTGCATCTGCTGCTAATAACTGAGAAAGAACATTTGCTAAAATTTGCCCAGCCGTTTTTGGAGCAACAATACCTGGTAATCCAGGTGCTAGCAACGCTTTGACTCCTCTTTTTTCGGCATATCTAAAGTCAGTACCGCCTGGTTTAGAAGCTAAATCAATCACTAACGTATGAGCTGGCATTTTTGCAATAACATTCGCTGTTACAACGAGGTACGGAATTGTATTGATTACAATATCGATATTTCCTACTTCTTTCTCTATGTCTTGCATATGAAAAGGAGAAAACATCATTTCTGTAATACGTGCAATATGTTCAGATCGTCTTGCTCCAACTTTGACATGGGCTCCTAATGATTGAAATGCTCTCGCAACACTCATTCCTGTTCTACCAAATCCTAGAACCATTACATTGGACCCATGAATTGTATAGTCGGTATGTTGAATTACCATCATTAATGTACCTTCTACAGTTGGAATAGAATTGTATATTGCTACATCATCACGATCAAATAATTTAACAAGTTTTCGGTTCGTAGTAGATACGAGATTTTCCAAGTAAGGTGTACCAATACCTGAATATATAGTAAAGTGTTCTGGTGTATTTTCAATTTGTTCTTTCGTTATTGAAACTTTTTCATTTGAAAAAATAGTATCTACTTCTCCTTTGGCATTTGTACCTGCAACCGGCAAAATAATTGCGTCTACAGAAGTGAAATCTAAATTTTGTATACTTTCTTTTGCTGCCCCTGTGAAACCATGATCTAACTGATCAAACCCTATCAAAGAAAGTTTTGCATCCAATTCAACTAGCTTACGAATTACTTCTAGCTGCCTTGCATCTCCTCCTATGACAGCAATATGCATCTCAGTCAACATTCCCTAATTCACCTTCTTTTTCTGTCATTTATAAGAAAAGTGCCTACTTTTTCTTTTTCCTCCACATCATATGTAATGTACGAGTTTATGGTGATTGAAAATCCAAATGCATATATGTTTTATCAGGTTTCTATGTAGATACAAAAAAAGATGACCAAAATGGCCATCCTTCACTCCGAATTTGAACGATCCATACTATCACAAAGAAGCATATCATGTCCGACTTTCTTTATTTGACTCCATGCCACCCTTACTTCTTGTGGTTCCTTTTTAAAACCTCCCCACTTCCCTACAGGTATTATAAGTGTTTGTATTTGTCCGTCTTTCTCATTAATCTCTAAATCCATATAACCTAAGACTCCCATTTTTTCCGCTTTTTCTATATCTACAACCTCTTTACCACTTAATTCACTTAATCGCATACATACTCCACTCCCCCTACTGAATTTTTCATTTGCATTGTCTATAATTAGTACCTATTCTATATGGATAAAAAAAATAACCTTCTCTCATTTAAAAAGAGAGAAGGTTATTATCAGATACATTATAAAAATCGATTATAGTTTTATTCCTTTTGGAAGTTTTCCGTCTGGACTAATAAGTGCCGCAGAGAATTCATCAGTAAACATATTGCGAATTAATCCGTCCACATTTTCTTTTGTTACAGTGTTTACACTTTCAATAATCTCATCAAGTGAACGATGCTTACGAAGAAGCAATTCATTTTTACCGTTACGGCTCATACGGCTATTTGTACTTTCTAAACTTAACATTAAGTTTCCTTTTAATTGCTCTTTACTATTCATAAGCTCTTTTTCTGTAATACCTGTATTTTTCAATGTCTCTAATGTTTCTTGCATTGTTTCATACAATGTATCTAATTGTTGGCTACCAGTTCCACCGTAAAGTGTTAACATGCCTGTATCTTCATAAGAAGAGTGGTAAGAAAATACTGAGTAAGCTAATCCACGTTGCTCACGTACTTCTTGGAATAAACGGCTACTCATACTACCGCCTAAAACGTTATTTAATACAATTAAGTTATAAATATCTTCGTGTCCCATTTGTAAGCCTTTATATCCTAGACATAAATGAGCTTGTTCCGTTTCCTTTTTGCGGGCTACCTTATTGAAATGGAAAATTGGGCTATGTACTTGTTCACGGTTTGTTGTTCCTTCATAACTACCGAAATATTGCTCCACTGTTTGTAAAAATGCTTCATCAATATTTCCTGCAATTGATACAACTACATTTTCAGGTGTGTAATGATCTTTTATATATTGACGTAACGTATCACCTGTAAACGTATTAAGCGTTTCTTCTGTTCCTAAAATAGGATATCCGAGTGGATGCGTTTCATATGTTGCTTTCGTTAACATATCATGCACAATATCATCTGGAGCATCTTCGTACATTTTAATTTCTTCACATACGACATTCTTCTCTTTTTTCAGTTCTTCCTCATCAAATGTTGAATTAAAGAACATATCTGCTAAAACATCTAAAGCATATTTAGCATGCTCATCTAATACTTTTGCATAGTAACAAGTATATTCTTTTGAAGTAAATGCATTCACTTGACCACCAATGCTATCAAATGATTCTGCAATCTCTCGTGCACTACGTGTCTCTGTCCCTTTAAAGAACATATGCTCTAAAAAGTGAGAAATCCCATTATTTTTTTCATTTTCATTTCTTGATCCCGCATGGATCCAAATACCAATTGCAACCGATCTTACAGTTGGTATATTCTCCATAACTATTCTTACACCATTTTTACAAGTATATTTTTTAATCAAAAACTTTCCTCCTACTGCCAGTTTCTCTAAATAAAACGCTATTATTTAATGATAACAAGTTTAAGGATGAATGTCATGCAAATGTATTTAATCCACACGTTTTTCATCCAGTAATTCAGTTATATTCCCCACTTTATATCCTTGTTCCTTCAATTTTGTAATCATTATATCTAAAGCCTCTGCTGTAGACGAAGTAGGATGCATTAATATGATAGCACCTGGATGTATTTTTCTCATTACTCTCTGCAATAGTACATCTGGCTCAGGTCGCTGCCAATCAATCGTATCTACAGTCCACATAATCGTTCCCATTTGAAAATCATCTGCAATCTTTACGACTTCATCTCGAAAGCTTCCACTCGGCGGGGCAAACCATCTTACTTTTTGATTCGTTGCTACTTCTATCATTCGATTTGTTTTTTGTAACTGATCTCGTATTTCATCTGAGGATAACGTTTTCATATTAGGGTGTGTGTATGAGTGATTTCCAACTTCTTGTTTTGCATCGACAATCATTTTTGCAAACCGCAAATTTTCTTTCACCCAACGTCCTTCTAAAAAGAAAGTGGCCTTCACATCATGCTTTTTCAATATCTCTAATATACGTGGCAAATACTCATTTCCCCATGCCACATTTATTGTTAATCCTACCATCTTTTTATTTGGATGCCCTCTATAAATTGGAGCTGGTGATAAATCTTCCAAATGAACACTCGGTGAGACTTCTTTGAATTCAAGATATTTTTGATCAAATTCCTTTAGCTTCTTCATATTATTATACGATGCTTCAATATCCACTTGTCTTCCATTATATCCAGGTGTTGCCTTCCATATTTTATCAATCATCGCATTTTGAGGTGCAATCTCATACTGTTTTGCATACTTTTGAATTTCTTCATGCAAGTTATCTTGTGCAAAAACAGAATAAGAGCCTAAACTGACATATAAAGAAAATATACATATGTATGCCAATATACGAACTTTCATATAAACCCTCCCAAATTAACTATATAAAAACATTTTCTTCTTATCTTTGTTAATTTGAGCGTTATAATGAAAACTATACCTATACCGACATAAAAATATATGAACATCATGTTTTTTACATAACAAAAAAAGCCAGTTTAACTGGCTTTTACTTATTGCTGCTCTTGTTTGTCTTCTTCTTTAGCAGCTTCTTTTTCTTGCTCTTCTTTTAGCAATACTTTTCTAGATAGATTTACGCGACCTTGCTTGTCAATCTCGATAACTTTAACTGTAATTACATCACCGATTTTCACAACGTCTTCTACTTTACCTACACGCTCAAGTGCAAGTTCAGAAATATGAACTAATCCATCTTTACCGCTGAATAATTCAACGAAAGCACCAAATTTCTCAACACGTTTCACTTTTCCTTCGTAGATCTCACCTACTTGTACTTCGCGAACGATATCTTCGATAATCTTCTTAGCTTTGTCGTTCATTTCTTGATTTATTGATGAAATGAATACTGTACCATCTTGCTCGATGTCAATTTTAACGCCAGTTTCTTCAATAATTTTATTGATTTGTTTACCGCTTGGTCCAATAACGTCACGGATTTTATCTGGGTTAATTGTCATTGTAATAATCTTTGGAGCGTAAGCTGATAATTCAGTACGTGGCTCTGCAATAACAGATAACATATGATTTAGAATGTGCACACGACCAATTTTCGCTTGTTGTAATGCCTCTTCTAAAATCTCACGTGATAAACCATCGATTTTAATGTCCATTTGCAGTGCAGTTACACCCTGTGCTGTACCTGCTACTTTAAAGTCCATATCACCTAAATGATCTTCCATACCTTGAATATCAGATAAAATTGTGTAATGCTCACCAGATTTAACCAGACCCATTGCAATACCTGCAACTGGAGCTTTAAGTGGAACACCCGCATCCATCATTGCTAAAGTACTACCACAAATACTTGCTTGTGAAGTAGAACCATTTGATTCTAATACTTCAGATACAAGGCGTACTGTGTATGGGAAATCTTTTTCAGATGGAATTACAGGCTCAAGTGCGCGCTCTCCTAGTGCACCGTGACCAATTTCACGACGACCTGGTCCACGCATCGGTCTTGTTTCACCAACACTAAATGATGGGAAATTGTAATGGTGCATAAAGCGTTTTGATTCTTCTACACCAAGACCATCTAAAATTTGCACATCGCCTAATGCACCTAATGTACAAATACTTAATGCTTGTGTTTGTCCACGTGTGAATAAACCAGAACCGTGTGTACGAGATAAAATACCAATCTCTGATGCTAAAGGACGGATTTCGTCACCTTTACGGCCATCTGGGCGAATTTTTTCAACTGTAATAAGACGACGTACTTCTTCTTTTACAATTTTATATAAAATCTCATTTACTTGTCCTAATGTATCAGCGTCAGCTTCCTCAGCTTCGTAATGCTCAATTACACGCTTTTTCACTTCGTTAATTGCATCTTCACGTGCATGTTTCTCATGTACTTGAATTGCAGAATGCATATCCTTCTCAGCCATTTCACGTACAGCTTGATTAAGATCAGCGTCAACTTCATAAAGTTTCACTTCTGATTTCTCTTTACCTACAGCTTGTACAATCTCTTCTTGGAATGCAATTAAACGTTTAATTTCGTCATGACCAAACATAATTGCTTCTAACATTGTTTCTTCAGGCACTTGATCTGCTCCTGCTTCAACCATGTTAATCGCATCTTTCGTACCAGCTACAACTAAGTGGATATCACTTTGTTCTTGCTGTTCTACTGTTGGATTAATAACGAATTCGCCATTAATACGACCAACTGTCGCACCAGCGATTGGACCTTCAAATGGAATATCTGAAATCGATAACGCTAATGAAGAACCAAGCATAGCTGCCATTTCAGAAGAACAATCTTGATCAACACTCATTACAATGCTGACAACTTGCACTTCGTTACGGAAACCATCTGCGAATAGCGGACGAATTGGACGGTCGATTAAACGACTTGCCAAAATTGCTTTTTCACTTGGACGACCTTCACGCTTAATAAAACCGCCAGGAATTTTTCCGACTGCATATAAACGCTCTTCATAGTTTACTGTAAGTGGGAAAAAATCTACATTTTTAGCTTCTTTTGATGCAGTTGCTGTAGATAGAACCGCTGTATCGCCATATCTTACTAATACTGCTCCGTTCGCTTGTTTGGCAAGCTGACCAGTTTCAACTGTTAGCTGGCGACCAGCTAAATCTATCGAGAAGACTTGCTTTTCTTGACTCATTTAAGTACCCCTCTCAATTTAAAGTATTCAATTCTTCTATGTAAATGGATAGTATATCACAATATTCTACCTCTAGTATTGCCTAAAATTAAGTAAGCTATAAAGCGTAGAAGATATATTTTTACCTAACAAAAAAGCGGGAATATTCCCGCTTCTTTGACTATCGACGTAAGCCAAGCTTTGTGATTAATTCACGGTAACGTGTGATATCGCTATTACGAAGGTAAGTTAGTAAGTTACGACGTTTACCAACCATCTTTAATAGACCACGACGTGAATGATGATCTTTCTTGTGAGTACGTAAGTGCTCGTTTAGAGTGTTAATTTGCTCCGTTAGGACAGCAATTTGAACCTCTGGAGAACCAGTATCAGTCTCATGAGTTCTAAATTGTGCAATGATTTCGTTTTTACGCTCTTGTGTTAAAGCCATCCTATTTCACCTCCTATTAATTAAACCCCCAATTACCTAGCAAGCGTCGGTGAGTCGCAATGCCAAGCAATGGTTGTCATAAAGTACATAACATAGAATACTACTTTTCATTTGAAAAAGCAAGTATATTCTTTTCGCTCGCAAAATATTCTTGTGCTGTTTTCTTATCTTTTGCGATTTGTTCAACTAACTCATCAATGCCATTGAATTTCTTCTCTTCTCTTATACGCATATGCCACTCTACTGTAACATTTTGGTCGTATATATCTTTGTTAAATTCAAATAAGTGCACTTCAATTGATAATTGACGCTCATCTTCTTTAAAAGTCGGTTTATATCCAATATTACATACACCATCGTACCATTCATCGTGAACTTTTAATCTCACTGCATAAACACCTACAGGTGGCAATAAATACTCATCACTTAAACCTACATTAGCTGTTGGAAAACCAATTTGACGCCCACGTTTGTCGCCGTGTATAACTGTTCCCGCTACAGTATAGGCTCTACCTAAAATAGATGGAATTTGTTCCATTTCGCCATTTCGAATTAACTTTCGTAATGCTGTAGAACTTACTTTCTCTTCTTGAAATTCAACTTTTTCAATCACAGTCTGTGTAAACTCCCCTCTTGCATGAAATGGTAAAGTCTCCATCTTTCCTTTTCCTAAACGTCCATATGAATAATCAAACCCTGCTACTACATGCTTTACATTTAAACCAATAATATAATCATCTACAAATTGTTGCGGTAATAACCCTGCAAATGATTCATCAAATTTAATTACATATAATATATCGATTCCTAAGCTTTCGACTATTTTTTCTTTATCACGCATTGGTGTAATATACTCCACATGCGCATCCTTTTTCCCTAAAACAACAGATGGGTGAGGATGAAATGTCATAACTGCACTTTTATATCCTCTGTCGTCCGCTATTTTTTTCGCAGTTCGAATTACACATTGATGTCCTAAATGAATGCCATCAAAAAATCCTAATGCCATTACAGTAGGTGGTAATTCTAATTTATTTTGTTCATGTGGATGAGTTAAATGAATAAGTTTCACGCTTGAATTCACCTTTTTCTGTAATAATCCTTCCAATAATTCATTATAGCTTTAGTTCTTGATTATTCACAAGTACTTTCATCGGCTTTAACATGCCAGGATGTTTCGGATGATGTTCATAAATTGCTAAGCACCGATCATTTTTATCAAACACTGTAATAAATGGTGCCGTTATTTCTAATTCATTCTTTAAGAACATACCATTCTTAATTTTCTCTGCTTGCTTTTCATCTACAACCATTTTTGGAAACTTACTTAATGCTTCATCAATTGAAATGAAGATAGACTCTACTGTTCCATTTTGCACGTTTTCTTCAATTTCTTCAAATGATATGCAATCTTCTAATAAAAATTCACCAGATGCCGTTCTTACAAGGTGAGACATATGTGATGGGAAACCAAGTTTCTCCCCGATCATTACCGCTAACGTTCTTACATATGTTCCTTTACTACACGTTACACGGAAACGGAATGAAATATTTTCTCCTTCAAAAACTTCACGATCATCAAGTAATACGAACTCATGAATCGTAATTGTACGAACTGGACGTTCCACATCTTGTCCTGCTCTTGCATATTCGTATAATTTTTTCCCGTTTACTTTTACAGCCGAGAACATTGGTGGCATTTGTTCAATCGTGCCTGTTAATTCAGCAAGAACTTTTTCTATTTCCTTACGAGTAATAGCACGATCGACATTTTTCGTTTCAACAACCTCACCAGAAGCATCTTCAGTTGTCGTTGAAAATCCTAATGTTACTTCACCTTCATATGTTTTCGTTTCACTTGTTAAAAATTGTGCAATTTTTGTTGCTCTTCCGACGCAAATTGGTAATACTCCTGTTACATCTGGGTCTAATGTTCCCGTATGACCAATTCTCTTTTCTCTCAATACCTTTCTTAATTTAAATACACAATCATGTGATGTCATGCCTTTTGGCTTATGTAATAATACTACACCTTCCATATATGTTCACCTCATCATAATTCTTTCGTAGTAAATATCCAAAACTTATTTTGCATTGAAAAAATGGATAGACAAATGTCTATCCATTATTCTTCACGTTTACCGTCTTTATTAATTTCATGTAAAAGTGTATCAATTCGATGACCATATCCGATAGACTCATCAAACTCAAAGGTAATTTCCGGTGTTTTACGAAGACGAATACGTTGGCCAATTTCTGAACGAATAAAGCCTTTTGCCTTCGCTAAACCTTTTAACGTATTTTCTTTCTGTTCTTCGTCACCTAAAACAGAAATATATACTTTGGCAATTTGTAAATCACCACTCACTTGTACATCTGTTACTGTAACAAATCCGATACGTGGGTCTTTAATTTTACGACTAATGATGTCGCCTAATTCTTTTTTCATTTGCTCGCCTACACGGTTTGCACGTAATTTCATAACTCTTCACCTCATTCAATACCATTCCAATTGTGTTATCGTACGTTCAATTTCAGGAAATGAATCGATGTACTCCAGTACACGATTCATTTCTTTTTCACAGATAACACGATTTGAGGATACGGAAACAATCGCAATTTCTGTACGTTGCCATACATCTTGATGCCCAACTTCAGAAACAGCTACATTATAGCGCTGTTTCACACGAGTTAGCACTCGTTGCAAAATTGCCCGTTTCTCTTTTAAAGAATGTACATCGTAAATCATACACTCGAATGAGAGTGAAGCGACAATCATCGCTTCACTTCTTCCATAACGTATGCTTCAATGATGTCCCCTTCTTTAAGGTCATTATATCTCTCAATTGTAATACCACACTCATAGTTTTGTGCAACTTCTTTTACGTCGTCTTTGAAACGTTTTAACGTATCAAGTTGTCCTTCGAAAATTACTATACCATCGCGGATAATACGAACGCCACTATCGCGTGTAATTTTACCGTCAATTACGTAACAACCTGCAATTGTTCCAACTTTTGTTACCTTGAATGTTTGACGAACTTCCGCTTGACCGATTACTTTTTCTTCGAATTCTGGATCAAGCATACCTTGCATTGCTAATTCAATTTCTTCGATTACTTTGTAGATAATGCGGTGTAAGCGAACATCAACGTTCTCTAATTCAGCTGTACGCTTCGCGTTCACATCCGGACGTACGTTAAATCCAATTACAATTGCATTAGATGCAGAAGCTAAAATAATATCAGATTCTGTAATCGCACCTACACCAGTGTGAATGATTTTAACTTTTACGCCTTCAACATCAATTTTACGAAGTGATGCTGCCATCGCTTCAACAGAACCTTGTACGTCTGCTTTTACGATTAAGTTGATTTCTTTTACATCGCTCTCTTGGATTTGTTGGAATAAATCTTCAAGGCTTAATTTAGATTTCTCACCACGTTGTGCAACTAACGCTTCTTGTGCACGTGATTCACCGATTTGACGAGCTTTCTTCTCATCAGCGAATGCCATGAAACGATCTCCAGCCTGTGGTACTTCATTTAAACCTGTAATTTCAACAGGAGTTGATGGACCAGCAACTTTTACACGACGACCAATATCACTTACCATTGCACGAACACGTCCGAATGAAGTTCCAACAACAATTGGATCTCCAACTCGAAGCGTACCGTTTTGAACTAATAATGTCGCGATAGTTCCTTTACCTTTATCAAGCTGTGCTTCAATTACAGTACCCGTTGCATAACGATTTGGGTTTGCTTTATATTCTTCTACTTCACTTACAAGAAGGATCATCTCTAGCAAGTTGTCAATGCCTTCGCCTTGAATTGCAGAAATTGGTACGAAAATTGTGTCTCCGCCCCAAGCTTCTGGAACTAATTCATATTCTGTTAATTCTTGCATTACACGATCAGGATTCGCCGCTGGTTTATCCATTTTATTCACAGCAACAATAATTGGTACTCCAGCTGCTTTTGCATGGCTAATCGCTTCAACTGTTTGTGGCATAACACCGTCATCAGCTGCAACAACAAGGATTGTAATATCAGTTACTTGCGCACCACGAGCACGCATTGTTGTAAATGCCGCGTGACCAGGCGTATCTAAGAATGTAATTTTCTTATCATTTACTTCAACTTGGTATGCACCAATATGCTGAGTAATTCCACCAGCTTCGCCAGCAGTTACTTTTGAATTACGAATAGAGTCAAGTAATGTTGTTTTACCATGGTCAACGTGTCCCATAATCGTAACAACAGCTGGACGCTCTTTTAAGTTTTCTTCATCATCTTGCTCATCCATGAATGTTTCAAACTCAGTTTCACTTACCACTATTTCTTCTTCTACTTCAATACCGTAATCAGTAGCGATTAACTCAATTGTATCTTTATCTAAATCTTGGTTAATTGTCGCCATAATTCCTAGCATGAAGAGCTTTTTAATAATTTCAGATGGCTCTTTGCTTAACTTTTTAGCAAGTTCACCTACTGTAAGGCTTCCAGAGAAAGTAATTTTATCTGGTGTTTCTACTATTTGTGTTTGTTGTCTTCCAGCAAAGTTATCTTGACGTTTGTCTTCATTTCCTTTGCCTTTTTTCTTTTTCTTATTGCTGTTCTTTTTACTGCGAACAACTTTCTCTTCTACTTCAAACTCATCTGCAACAGAAGGTTTTTCCGCTCCAGTGTTATATTCATTATCTAATTTATTTACTACTTCGTCTTCTAACATTGTCATATGATTCGAAACCTCGATATTCATCTCTTTAAGTTTTGTCATAAGATCTTTACTTGAGATATTATTTTTTTTTGCATATTCATGTACTCGAATTTTACTCATACCTTCACCCCCGGTAATTTGTATCGAGCATGCTACGTAGCTTTTTCGCAAAGCCTTCATCTAACACAGCTACAACGACTCGCTCGTCTCTCCCAATCGCATGCCCTAATTGTTGTCGATTTTCGACTTTTTTCATTGGTACGTTGTAGTACGTCGTTTTATCAGTGATACGTTTAGTAGTGTTCGCTGACGCATCTTCAGAAAGCAATACGAGCTTTGCTTTACCACTTCGTACTTCTTTTAAAACGAGTTCTTCACCCGAAATGATTTTTCGAGCGCGATTTGCTAGTCCTAAAAACGATTTCCAATCGGACACTTATTTCGACTCCTTCTCAACAAGCTCAAGAAGCTCTTCGTACAGAGAACTGTCGATTTTCGCTTTTAGATGATGTTCCAAAATGTTTTTCTTTTGGGCTTGTATAATGCATTCTTTATCTTTTGACAAATATGCACCTCGTCCTGATTTTTTTCCAGATAAATCAATAGACACTTCGCCCTCTTTGGAACGAACAATGCGAACCAGCTCTCGTTTTGATTTCATCTCTTGCGTCGCAATACATTTTCGTAACGGAACTTTTCGATTGCTCATACTCATCACCTCTATTGGATTTCGTCTTCAACTGAATCGAATCCGAATGCGATTACGCTATCTTCTTCTGTAACAATTCCAAGTTGTTTCGCATCAGACTCACTTTTAATATCAATTTTCCAGCCTGTTAATTTAGCTGCAAGACGTGCATTTTGTCCACGCTTACCGATAGCTAACGATAGCTGGTGGTCTGGAACAACAACAGTTGTTGCTTTTTCATCTTCATCTACAAGTACTTTAACAACTTGTGATGGGCTTAAAGCATTTGCAACATATTCAACTGGGTCATTTGACCAGCGAACGATGTCAATCTTTTCACCTTTTAGTTCATCTACAACACGTTGTACACGTTGTCCTTTCGGTCCTACGCAAGAACCAACTGGATCAACATCAATGTTTTCTGCATGCACAGAGATTTTAGAACGATCTCCTGCTTCGCGCGCTACAGAGCGAATTTCTACAGTTCCATCATAAATTTCTGGAACTTCCATTTCGAATAAACGTTTTAAAAGACCAGGATGTGTACGTGATACGTAAATTTGTGGTCCTTTTGTTGTCTTTTCTACTTTTGTAATAAATACGCGAATACGATCATGTGGCTTATATTGCTCATTTGGCATTTGCTCACTTACAGGTAATAAAGCTTCTACTTTGCCTAAGCTTACGTAGATGAAACGAGCATCTTGGCGTTGTACAATACCAACCATAATGTCTTCTTCACGATCACTAAATTCTGAGTAAATAACACCACGTTCTGCTTCACGAACTCGTTGTGTTACAACTTGTTTTGCAGTTTGCGCTGCAATACGACCAAAATCTTTTGGCGTTACTTCAATTTCTAGTACGTCGCCATCTTGGTAGTTTGGATTAATTTGTCTTGCCTCTTCTACAGAGATTTCAAGACGTGGATCAAACACATTATCAACAACGTCCTTACGTGCTAAAACTTGAATTGTTCCCACTTCTGGGTTAAAGCTCACACGAACGTTTTGTGCTTGGTTAAAATTGCGTTTATAAGCAGAGATTAATGCTGCTTCAATCGCATCAATAATAATATCTTTACTAATACCTTTTTCTGACTCTAATACGAGCAAAGCATCTAACAACTCAGTGCTCATGAAGATCCCCCTTCTTACTAAAACGTAACAGCAAGTCGCGCATTTGCAACTTTATCCATTGGAATTTGGATTTCTTTTTTACGTGTTTTAATTGTTAATAGTAGTGTAATTGTAGTACCGTCGTAGGAAAGTAACTTTCCTTCAAACATCTTTTCGCCATCAATTGGCTCATATGTTTTAATTGCCACTTGTTTTCCTACCGCTTGCTGGAAGTCTTTCTCTTTCTTTAATGGGCGTTCTGCTCCAGGAGATGATACATCCAAAAAGTAAAGGTGAGGAATTGGATCCTCTTTATCTAAAGCTTCGCTTAAACGTTCACTTACCGCACCGCATTCTTCAATGTCGACTCCCTTTTCAGAATCGATGAATACGCGTAAGAACCAGTCTTGTCCTTCTTTCACATACTCTACATCTACAAGTTCAAGATTTAACTCTTCAACGATTGGCTGCGCAAATGCTTCTACAACTTCTGTGACTTTCTTATCCATAAACAGCCTCCTTCCTGCCGCCATGTACCATTTACAAGAAAAGATCCCGTTCACAAAGACGGTCTATCTTATTCTTTCTCGTTAGCTAACAAAAGCCCCTGCCGTTAAGCAGGGAATATCTGTCTTAGTATTACCAAATTTAAGAAGTAAAACTTGTAACAAAATATGTATATACGACAGAAATGTCTTTACTATCTACATGAATAAAATGTAGATAGTAACACGAAAGAGTGGGTTTCCCCACTCTCTTTTTCACAAAATATACATGACATGGTTATCTCGGTTTATAGTATACCATAGCAAATATTGATTTGCAAAGACTTTTCCTACCTATTAGAACAGTGATAATTGGTTTTGATCTGGCAAATCTCCTAAACAACCTTGGCTATCTAAATACTCAATAATTGTTTTCGAAACCTTACTTCGCTGCTGTAAGTCTTCTTTTGATAAGAAGTCTCCATTTTTGCGCGCTTCCACAATACTTAAGGCTGCGTTCGTACCAAGACCAGGCACTGCATTAAATGGAGGAATTAAAGTATCCCCATCAATAATAAACTCAGTTGCATGCGAGCGGTATAAATCGACCTTTTGGAATGAATATCCACGCTCACACATTTCCAGTGTCATTTCTAGTACTGTTAATAAACTCTTCTCTTTCGGCGCTGCATCCAATCCTTTTTGAGCAATTTCATCAATTTTTACACGTATGGATGCTGAACCTTTCGCCATCGCCTCTACATCAAAATCATCTGCACGGACTGTAAAATATGCCGCATAGAATAAAAGTGCAAAATGTACTTTAAAGTATGCGATACGCACAGCCATAAGTACGTAAGCAGCCGCATGGGCTTTAGGGAACATGTATTTAATCTTCTTACATGAATCAATATACCAACCTGGCACATTATTACCTTTCATGTCATCTTCCCATTCTTCTGGTACACCTTTACCTTTACGAACCGACTCCATGATTTTGAAGGCTAATGATGGATCTAAACCTTGATAGATTAAATATACCATGATGTCATCACGACAACCGATAACTTCACTCAGCGTACATGTACCGTTATAAATTAACTCATTTGCATTACCAAGCCATACGTCAGTACCATGTGACAGCCCAGAAATTTGGACCAATTCTGAGAATGTCGTTGGTTTTGTCTCTTCTAACATCTGTCTTACGAACTTCGTACCGAATTCCGGGATACCAAGTGTACCTGTTTTACAGTTAATTTGTTCTTCCGTTACCCCTAACGTTTCTGGACCAGAGAAAATTTTCATTACTTCTGGATCATCCGTTGGGATTGTTTTCGGATCAATACCACTTAGATCTTGTAACATACGAATAACGGTCGGATCATCGTGTCCCAGTATATCAAGTTTCAATAAATTATCATGAATCGAGTGGAAGTCAAAATGCGTTGTTCTCCACTCAGCACCAATTGAATCAGCAGGAAACTGTATTGGTGAGAAATCAAAGATATCCATGTAATCTGGCACAACGATAATACCACCTGGATGCTGTCCAGTTGTACGTTTTACCCCTGTACATCCCGCTACTAAGCGATCAATCTCTGCATTTCGAATTGTTAAATTGTGATCATTTGCATAACCTTTTACATATCCATAAGCGGTTTTTTCCGCAACTGTACCAATCGTTCCAGCACGGTATACATAGTCTTTACCGAACAGTACTTTCGTATAGTTATGGGCACGTGGTTGGTATTCCCCGGAGAAGTTCAAATCGATATCGGGTACCTTATCTCCTTTAAATCCAAGGAACGTTTCGAATGGAATATCATGTCCATCTTTCACATATGCCACATTACATGTCGGACAATCTTTATCTGGTAAGTCGAAACCAGAGCCTACGGAACCATCATTAAAGAATTCAGATTGCTTGCACTTTGGACAGACATAGTGTGGTGGTAATGGGTTTACTTCTGTAATTTCCATCATCGTTGCAACGAACGACGAACCTACCGAACCACGCGAACCTACTAGATATCCGTCGACTAACGATTTTTTCACAAGCTTATGTGAGATTAAATAGATAACGGCAAATCCATGTCCAATAATACTTTTCAATTCTTTTTCTAAACGAGCCTCTACAATTTCTGGTAGTTCTTCACCATATATACTGCGTGCCATTTTATAACTCATATCACGTGTTTCATCATCGGCACCCTCAATTTTCGGTGTATATAGATCATCTTTTACTGGACGAACATCACCAATTAATGACGCAACCTTTTGTGTATTCGTCACAACAACTTCTTTCGCTTTGTCTTCACCTAAAAATGAAAAACACTCTAGCATTTCATCAGTTGTACGGAAATGTACTGGCGGTAATGAATGTCGATTTAACGGATTGGCTCCGCCCTGCGAACTGACTAAAATTTTACGATACATTGCATCTTCTGGATCTAAGTAATGCACGTTCCCTGTAGCAACAACTGGTTTATCTAACGTCTCGCCTAGTTTTACTAAGTTAGAGATAATTGTTTTTAATTGTCCCTCATCTCGAACGAGTTCACGCTCTACTAAATGACGCAACACCTCTGGAGGCATTACTTCAATGTAATCATAAAACTGTGCAATTTCTTCTACCTCTTCAGGAGCTTTTTGCATCATTGCCTCAAACACTTCACCTTTATCACAAGCCGTTCCTACTAAAATTCCTTCACGATATTTTTTTAATAGTGACCTCGGTACTCGTGGTACACGGTAAAAGTAATTAAGGTGAGAATATGAAACAAGTTTATATAAATTTTTCAATCCAACATCTGATGTGGCAAGTAACGTCAGATGGCTTGGACGGCCACGCTTATACGCATCCCCTTGCCCCATGCTATCATTTAATTGATCGTGATATTCAAATCCCTTTTCAATTACGTCTTTCAACATTTTCACAAGTAAATATCCCGTCGCTTCTGTATCATAAATCGCACGGTGATGTTGCGTTAATTCAATATCAAGTTTTTTACACATCGTATTTAATCGGTGATTTTTCATTTCTGGGAATAAGAATCGTGCAAGTTCTAACGTATCAATAACAGGGTTATTCGTTTTTTCTAACCCAGCCTTTTTAAAACCTACGTTAATAAATCCCATATCGAAGCTTGCGTTATGGGCAACAAGTGTATGGTCACCCATCCATTCCTCAAACTTTTTAAACACTTCGTCCACTTCTGGTGCATCAGTTAACATATCATCTGTAATACCTGTTAATTCAATAATCGTCGCTGATAATGGTTGATGTGGGTTTGCAAAAGATTCAAAACGATCAATGATTTCGCCACCCTTTACTTTTACGGCAGCCAACTCAATGACTGTATCGTATACAGCTGATAAACCTGTCGTCTCAACGTCGAAAACAACATACGTTTCCTCCGCAAGTAAACGATGCGCTTCGTTATACGCTATCGGTACACCATCATTAACTAAATTCGCTTCTACACCGTATATAACTTTAACTCCAGCCTTTTTCCCCGCAGAATATGCCTCCGGGAACGACTGAGCCACAGCATGGTCTGTAACCGCAATAGCTTCATGTCCCCATTTACCAGCTTGGGCAACAAGCCTAGAAACAGGAGTAACAGCATCCATTTGGCTCATGGGAGTGTGAAGATGAAGTTCTACACGCTTTTCGCCTTCTGGCGCTTTATCTTTACGAGACGGACCTGTTATTTCATTAATATCATTCGCAATCATTACTAAATCTCGAACAAATGTATCGTTTTGAACTGAACCACGGGCTTTCACCCACATTCCTTTTTTCAAGGATTGCAGCATTGGAATATCTTCTTTGTCACGCGAGAACATTTTGATCATAATAGAATCCGTATAATCCGTTATTTTTAAAGTTAATAACGTACGTCCACTACGAAGCTCTTTTGTCTCTACATGGAAGACATATCCTTGAACCGTTTTTCTTCTTTCTTCATCTTGAATTTCTCGCATCGGTGTAATCTCTTCATCTGGCTTAATAAGATACCCGAGTGTAATCGGTCCTTCATACACAACGCTACTTTCTTCAGCTTGCTTCTTCGCCATTTCTTCCATAGCTTGTATAACACGCTCGCGGTCTTCTTGCTGCGTTTGCTCACGAAACTTTTGCATTTCTTCTGCATTTTGCTGTATATGTGTGTCTAACTGGAAACGTGGAAATCCAAAAGCTTCGTATTGATCCCCTACTGGTTTCGCAACGTTTTTCTTTAAAGCAGTAGACTCCAGCTCATTATTCACATTTATTAGCAACTTCACTCCATTCACCTGCGGAAGCTGTTTCTTTAAGTAAGCAAACATAGGTGAAAATGTAATTCGTTCCGTACAAAGCGGCCAATACGCCCTCACTTCTTCTTCTGTAAATTGTTTATTCTCTGTTTCTAATGCAAATGTTGTTCTTGCAATATGAGAAAATGATTGCTTAAGCTTTGTTTCTAGCAATTCATATAATTCTGTAGGCAAAATACGTGGCACTTGTAAATCAAAATGCCAACTTTTATTCGCTTTATCAATAACGAGCCTTTCAATACCACCGCCTTGTAAATATTGATTTATAAGGTCGTCTGGTATTTGCAACTGCTGGAGCAAAATTTGAAATCGCTCTTGTTGTTCATTTGTTAAAGACATAAGCACTCTCCTTCCATTTGCTATTATAAATTGAAACGTACTACAAAGAAAGATTTCTCACTTCTTCTTTTACAAAATACGTTTACAAAGAAAGAGAAGGTACCCCATTACGAGGTACCTCTTCTTATTTTAAAATATTTGCAATATATGTTTGAAGTTCTTCTACTTTTACTTCTTCAGACTCACCTGTAGCACGTACTTTCACTTCTACAATACCTTCGTCTGCTTTTTTACCAACTGTAACGCGAACTGGAAGGCCGAATAAATCTGCATCTGCAAATTTAACACCTGCACGTTCTGCACGATCGTCTAATAACACTTCATAGCCTTTTTCTTGTAATGAGTTGTAGATGTTTTCACCCATTTCACGTTGTGCATCAGATTTCATATTTACTGGAATTACATGCACATGGAACGGTGCTACAGCTTTCGGCCAAACTAAGCCGTTCTCATCATTAAACTGCTCTGCAATTGCTGCCACTGTACGAGATACACCGATACCGTAACAACCCATAATAAGTGGTTGTGTTTTCCCATTTTCATCTAGGAATGTTGCGTTCATTGCTTCACTATAACGAGTTCCTAATTTGAATACATGACCAACTTCAATTCCACGTGCAAAAAGAATTGTTCCGTTTCCGTCTGGAGATTGGTCTCCTTCTTGAATAAAGCGTAAATCTGTATACTGACTTACTTTAAAGTCACGTTCTGGATTTACATTTACATAATGGAATCCTTCTTCGTTCGCTCCTGAACATCCGTTGACAATTGATGCTACAGCATGGTCAGCGATAATTTCGATATCACCTCTTACACCAATCGGTCCTAATGAACCAACTTCACAATTTAATAATTCTTTTACTTCCTCATGAGAAGCAAGCTCAACAACTGAAGCGCCGTATACATTTTTCACTTTTACATCGTTTACTTCGTGATCACCACGAACAAGTACAACTACTAATTTCTCATCTACTTTAAATACCATAGACTTAATACACTTGTCAGCTTCAATGTTTAAGAATGCAGATACTTCTTCAATCGCTTTTTGATCTGGCGTTGCAACCTTTTCAAGTGCCATTTCCGCTTCGTCACTCTTCGTATACGTAGCTACAACAGGAGCCATTTCAATGTTCGCTGCATAATCAGATGTATCAGAGTATGCAATTGTATCTTCACCAACATCAGATAATACCATGAATTCATGTGTATCTTTTCCGCCCATTGCTCCAGAATCAGCAATAACTGCACGGAAGTTCAAACCACAACGAGCAAAAATGTTAGAATATGCTTTGTATAAGCGATCGTATACTTCATCTAAGCTCTCTTGTGTAGCATGGAAAGAGTATGCATCTTTCATTAGAAACTCTCTTCCACGTAATAAACCGAAACGAGGTCTTTGTTCATCGCGGAATTTCGTTTGAATTTGATATAATGTTAACGGTAATTTTTTATATGATTTTATTTCATCACGTACAAGATCAGTAATTACTTCTTCATGCGTCGCTCCTAAAGCAAACTCACGAGCGTTACGATCTTTCATACGCATTAATTCAGATCCGTAAGAATACCAACGACCTGATTCTTGCCATAATTCTGCAGCTTGCATAGCTGGCATCAATAATTCCACAGCTCCTGCGCGCTCCATTTCTTCTCGAACGATACGTTCTACTTTGTGTAATACTTTTAACCCAAATGGTAGAAAACTATAAATACCAGAAGCATTTTGACGCATAAAACCTGCGCGAAGTAATAATTGATGACTCTTAATTTCAGCATCAGCTGGAACTTCACGTAATGTAGGACTGAATACCATACTTTGTTTCATTTATTTGCACCTCTTCATTTTACTCTTACACGCAGTAAAACCCCTCACCTCGAATTAGGTGAGGGATTTTATTCTACGGGCTCTATTTCATTATAAGTTTCATTCTATTTTACAAGAAAAACTTACGAATGTCATTCCATGTTACAACTAACATTAATAACATTAATAATGCAAAACCAATAAAGTGAACCATTCCTTCTTTTTGACGGTCAATTGGTTTTCCTCGTAACGCCTCAATTAAGAAGAAGAATAAACGGCCACCGTCTAAAGCAGGAACTGGTAATAAATTGAATAAACCAAGATTAATACTTAAAACTGCCGCTAAACTTAGTACACGCGTAAATCCATAATCTACAACTTGATCTGTTAGATTATAAATTCCTACTGGACCTGACAACTCATTAATAGAAAATTGACCAGTTACTAATTTCACAAGAGATTCAAAAATTAGTTTCGTCCATTGGTATGTTTGTTCAAATCCTGATTTAATAGAACCCATTACTGTTTTCTCTACAGGGGAATAAACACCAATTCTACCAACTTCGTCTTTTCCTTCTTTATCGAGTGTTGGCGTTACTTTCACATTAAACTGTTCATTATCACGCTTTACTTGTAACGTAATTTCTTTATCCGGATTTTCACGTACAATGTCAACAACATCTTTCCATGTACTTGTGTTTTTTCCATCAATCGCTTGAATTGTATCATTCTCTTTCAATCCAGCTTGCTGTGCTGCACTATTATCCATCACTTTTCCGACCATTGGTTTGTCAATAGGAACCCCTTGTACAAATCCAAGAATCACAAAAATAACAAATGCTAAAATGAAGTTCATTGCAGGACCCGCAAAGATTGTTAAAGCGCGTTGCCCTAATTTTTTTGAACCAAATTGTCTATTATACGGAGCAATTTGAATTTCTTCCCCCGCAGTAATAATACGAGCTTTTTCATTCACTCGGAACGTTTGAAGCTCTTCCTCGTACTCCTCATAGCCCGAAATTGTTAGATTGTGCTCCAAATCAGCTTGTTCGACTTCAATGACACGAACATTTGGATACTTTTCATATCCATCAAAAACTAATTTCACAACTTCGTCTTTTTCATTTAATACAAGGCCAACCTTTTTCCCAGGCTTTAACTCAACTGTGTCCGCATCCTCGCCAGCCATTCTTACATAGCCACCAAGGGGCAGTAATCGAATCGTATACACCGTTTCATTCTTTTCAAATGAGAATATTTTCGGACCAAAACCAATCGCAAACTCGCGGCATAAAATACCTGCTCTTTTTGCGAAATATAGATGTCCTAGCTCATGGAAAAATACGAGTGCACCGAAAATTAATATAAAGGCAATCGCTGTATTCAATTCCATAACCACCTTTGCTAAATTTGTTCCATCACAAACCGTCTTGTGGCTGCATCAATTTCCAGAATTTCCTCTAAGCTCGGACGTGCAATGACATTGTGATGGTTCATTGCTTTTTCAATGAGGTCTTCTACTGTTAAGAAACCAATTCTCTTTTGTAAAAAGGCTTCAACAGCTACTTCATTCGCTGCGTTCATTACAGCTGGCATACTTCCACCTGCTTTTCCAGCTTCATACGCAAAACGTAGACAACGGAATCTTTCTTGGTCCATTTTCTCAAAATGCAACGTCCCTATTTCCCATAAGTTTAACTGTTTTGTGTCTGAAAGAGGCAATCTATCAGGATATGTAAGTGCGTATTGAATTGGTACTCGCATATCAGGTGAACCAAGCTGCGCCATTACACTACGATCTTCAAATTCAACCATAGAATGGATAATACTTTCTTTATGTAAAACAACATCGATTTGCTCGTAAGGGATACCAAAAAGCCAATGTGCTTCAATTACTTCTAGTCCCTTATTCATCATTGTAGCAGAATCAATTGTAATTTTCGAACCCATTGACCAGTTTGGATGTCGAAGCGCATCTTCTACGGTCACATGATGCAATTCATCCCTCGTTTTATCACGGAAACTTCCACCAGAAGCCGTTATAATAAGACGAGAAATTCTTTTCTCATTTTCACCATTCAAGCATTGAAAAATAGCTGAATGTTCACTATCTACTGGAAGTAACGAAACATTATGTTTTCGTGCTGCTTCCATTACAAGATGTCCTGCAGTTACTAACGTTTCTTTATTTGCAATTCCAATTGTTTTTTTCGCCTCAATTGCACGAAGTGTTGGTAACAACCCTACGCTACCTACAACAGCATTTACTACAATCTCCGCATCTGGATGTAATGCTACTTCTAAAAGCCCTTCACTACCATATACAATTTTTGTATTACCAGAAACAGCTTGTAATTTTAAAACATCTTCCTCTCTTTGCACAGAGACGATTTGCGGAGAAAATTCTTGAATTACCTTTACTGCGTAGTCAATATTTTTCCCTACAGAAAAAGCAACGAGACGGAATTGGTCTGGGTGCGAGCGTAATACATCTAAAGTTTGTGTACCAATTGATCCGCTCGCACCTAATAAACTAATGTTTTTCATGACTCCAACCCCTCGTTCATTTATTAATTGTATTGTAATAAGAAGTAGAGAATTGGTAAAACGAATAACCAACTATCTGTTCGATCTAATATACCACCATGTCCAGGTAAAATTGTACCTGAATCCTTTACGCCATAATGACGTTTAAAAGCAGATTGTACTAAATCACCAATTTGTCCAAAAATAGAAATGATAATTGTCAGCACAATTAAAATTACTACATTCGATTCAACTGGGAAGAACGCGTTGTAAACAAGTGCCACGATAATTCCGCAAACGATGCCGCCTAATGAACCTTCAATCGTTTTATTTGGACTAATTTCTGGCCACAATTTTCTCTTGCCTAATGCTTTTCCTACGAAATATGCGCCTGAATCAGTAGCCCATATAATAAATAATGCGCAAAACACATATTTAATTCCTAATATTCTCGTTTCATTTAAATATAAGAATCCCATTGCCACATATGTCGTTGCCATCAGTAAAAATGAAGCATTATCAAAAGTAAATGTATTCTTAGAAAGGACTGTATATGATAAAAGTAATAAAACAATCACAAATGTGATTTCCAATTTACCTAATCCAATCCATGTAAACAGTTCTGATGCACTACTTGGAATTAAAAGAATCCACAATAATACTGCAGCTAAAACTGTCGGTACTGAAATAAGCGTAAGCTTATTCATACGAATTAATTCATATAAACCTATAGAAGCAAGTGCATACACTAAAACCGTAAAAGGCACGCCACCGTATATTACGATGGGAATGAATAGCGCGGCAGCAACCACTCCAGTAATAATTCTCTGTTTCACTACCAAACCCTCTCTTTCTACACGCCTCCGAATCTGCGCCCTCTATGTTGAAAGTCAGTAATTGCATTTAGCAAATGTTCTTCTTTGAAGTCTGGCCAATACACGTCTGTAAACCAAAACTCCGAATACGCAATTTGCCATAACATGAAATTACTAATACGTAGCTCTCCGCTTGTTCGGATTAACAACTCTGGATCAGGTAAAGAACTCGTCATTAAGTAGGAAGAAAGCATTTCTTCACTTACCTCTTCAGAACGAATTTTTCCTTCCTCGTTATCTTTCATCATATGTTGCACAGCAGAAACGATTTCATCTCGACTTCCATAGTTTAACGCGAAATTAAGAATTAATCCCGTATTCTCTTTCGTATCTTCCATGGCTTTCTCCATCGCTCTGCGTGTATGCGTAGGAAGACGATCTTTTTGCCCTATTACTCGGACTTGTACGTTTTCTTCAATCAATTCTGGTAAAAATGTACCTAGAAATTCTTCTGGAAGCTTCATTAAATAATCAACTTCCTTTTTCGGTCTTTTCCAGTTCTCAGTTGAAAAAGCATAGAGAGTTAACACTTTCACATTAAGTTTACTTGCAAATTTTGTAATTTTCTTTACAACTTGCATACCTTCATGATGTCCCGCAATACGAGGCATTGCTCTCCTCTTTGCCCATCTTCCATTCCCATCCATAATGATGGCAATATGTTCTGGGATATATCCTTTTTTCACTTCTTCAACGAGATGATCAAACGATGTGTCCTTTTTACCTTTAAAAAAAGGAAAGTTTTTAAACATCATTCATACCCTCCAACAAGCAGACGTATGCCTAAAAGTGTAAAAAGACCCCCTTAAGAAGAGGGTCATATTTGCGAAGTTATCGCTATTACACTTCCATGATTTCTTTTTCTTTGTTTTTTGCGATTTCGTCAACTTTTGCAATATATTTATCTGTTTCTTTTTGGATATCTTCAGTATATCCTCTTAAATCATCTTCTGTAATCTCGCCAGCTTTTTCAAGCTTCTTAAGATCATCATTTCCGTCACGACGTACGTTACGAACAGCAACTTTTGCTTCTTCAGCATATTTTTTCACAACTTTAACAAGATCACGACGACGCTCTTCTGTTAATGCAGGGAATGCAATACGAATTACAGTTCCATCATTAGAAGGGTTTAAGCCTAAATCTGCTTTTAAAATTGCTTTTTCGATATCACCGATAGAAGTTTTATCATAAGGTTGAATTACAAGTAAACGTGCTTCTGGAACTGTAATGTTCGCTAATTGCACAACTGGTGTTGGTGCACCATAGTAATCAACTTGTACCTTATCTAATACAGACGAGCTTGCACGACCAGCGCGAACTGTTGCTAATTCACGAGAATAAGCAGCAACTGCTTTTTCCATTTTTTCATTTGAAGACTTCAATACTTGTTGTCCCATATTTATTTCCCCCTTACAACTGTTCCAATATTTTCGCCTAAAACGGCACGTTTAATATTACCTTTTTCCATAACTGAGAATACAATTAATGGAATATCATTATCCATACATAGAGAAGAAGCTGTAGAATCCATTACACCTAAACCTTCTTTTAATACATCTAAGTAAGTAAGCGTTTCGTATTTCGTAGCCGTTGGGTCAATAGATGGATCTGCGCTATATACGCCATCCACATTATTTTTCGCCATTAAAATAACGTCTGCTTCGATTTCCGCTGCACGTAATGCTGCTGTTGTATCTGTAGAGAAGTATGGATTACCTGTACCTGCTGCAAAGATAACAACACGTTTTTTCTCTAAGTGACGAACTGCTTTACGGCGAATGTAAGGCTCTGCCACTTGACGCATCTCAATTGAAGTTTGTACACGAGTTTGGATTCCAATATTCTCCAAGCTATCTTGAAGAGCTAATGAATTCATAACTGTAGCTAACATGCCCATGTAATCTGCTCCTGCACGATCCATGCCCATTTCACTTCCAATTTTCCCACGCCAAATGTTACCGCCACCAACAACAACAGCAACCTCTACATCAAGTTCTGCAATTTCTTTTACTTGTTCTGCAACTGACTTAATAACAGTTGGATTAATTCCAAATCCTTGCTCTCCAGCTAAAGCTTCTCCACTTAACTTTAAAACGACACGATTATATTTCGGTTTACTCATAATGAACCTCCAATTGCTTACATCTTTATTTTAAAAAAGGGAACACAATGTGTTCCCTAATCTGTATTAGTTACTACCTTTTACTTGGTTCATTACTTCTTCAGCAAAGTTGTCTTCACGTTTTTCGATACCTTCGCCAACAGCGTAGCGAACGAATCCTTTTAATGTTCCGCCTTTAGACTCAACGAACTGACGAACTTTCATATCAGGGTTTTTAACGAATGCTTGGTCAAGTAAGCAAATCTCTTCGAAGAATTTGCCTAGACGGCCTTCAACCATTTTTGCAACGATTTTTTCAGGCTTGCCTTCGTTTAATGCTTGTTGTGTTAATACTTGACGCTCATGCTCAACTTCTTCAGCTGTTACAGCATCGCGGTCGATGTATTTAGGGTTAACTGCTGCAATGTGCATTGCTACATCTTTAGCAGCTGCTTCATCAGTAGAACCTTCAAGAACTGTTAATACACCAATACGTCCACCCATGTGTAGGTAAGCGCCGAATGCATCTGCATCAGTTTTTGATACGATTTCGAAACGACGAAGTGTAAGTTTTTCACCAATTTTAGCGATTGCTTCGTTGATGTGCTCTTCTACTGTTTTGCCGCCTTCAATTGTTTGAGTCATAGCTTCTTCAACGTTAGCAGGTTTGTTAGCTAATAAGTGAGCAGCTAGTTCTTTAATTAATGCTTGGAAACCTTCGTTTTTCGCAACGAAATCAGTTTCAGAGTTTAATTCTAAGATTAAAGCGTCGTTACCGTTTGTTTCGATGAAAGTTAAACCTTCAGCAGCAATGCGGTCTGCTTTTTTAGCAGCTTTCGCAATACCTTTTTCACGTAAGAAGTCAATTGCCTTCTCCATGTCGCCGTTAGTTTCTGTTAAAGCTTTTTTGCAGTCCATCATACCTGCGCCAGTTTTTTCACGTAATTCTTTTACCATTTGAGCAGTGATTGCCATACTTTTCATCCTCCTAAAATATGTATTTATACTTTTTATAAAGGTGTTTATACCTTAAAAAAGGTGATAAAAGGCCGAACCCCTTATCACCTTTCCAACTTTGTTACGCAGTAACAGTTTCTTCACCTTGTTTTGCTTCAAGGATCGCGTCTGCCATTTTAGATGTAAGAAGTTTTACAGCACGAATTGCATCATCGTTTGCTGGGATAACGTGATCGATTTCGTCTGGATCACAGTTTGTATCAACGATACCGATGATTGGAATGTGTAATTTGCGTGCTTCAGCAACTGCAATACGCTCTTTACGAGGGTCTACTACGAATAATGCACTTGGAAGACCTTTCATATCTTTAATACCGCCTAAGAATTTCTCAAGACGCTCTAACTCTTTTTTAAGTTGAACAACTTCTTTCTTAGGTAGTACTTCGAAAGTACCATCTTCTTGCATTCTTTCGATGTCTTTAAGACGCTTGATACGCTTTTGGATTGTTTGGAAGTTTGTTAAAGTTCCACCTAACCAACGTTGGTTAACGAAGTACATACCCGCACGAGTTGCTTCTTCTTTAATAGCTTCTTGTGCTTGTTTTTTAGTACCTACGAATAAAATGTCTCCACCTTCAGCAGCGATGTCACGCATCGTTCTGTAAGCTTCCTCAACTTTTTTCACAGTTTTTTGTAAGTCGATGATGTAGATACCGTTACGCTCTGTGAAAATGTAACGCTTCATTTTTGGGTTCCAACGACGAGTTTGATGTCCGAAATGAACACCAGCTTCAAGCAATTGCTTCATAGAAATTACTGACATAATATAGTTCCTCCTAAATGGTTTTTGATATCCTCCGTTTACTTCATCTCTAAGCGAAACTACAAACGTAGCACCAACACTTAAATCAGTAAACGTGTGTACTTTGTACTGACACCACTGCTTACTATATCATACTGAAATATTACAATCAAGTCGAAAATGCGAACAATGTAAAACTTTCTTTGTTCATACTCGAATTCTAGTATTACCAACCTTCATTTCTTTTAAGCAAAAAAGCAAAATACAATTAATAGTTTTCCCAGAAAACACGCTTATGCCACTTTTCACAAGCACCATCAATCCATTGCGCAAAAAAACTCTCCTCAATCGAGGAGAGTTTTTTATAAATTAGTTTGTTTTTAATTTAGCAAGTTCCTGTAGAAACTTGTCGTTTAGCACTTTAATGTATGTTCCTTTCATACCTAAAGAGCGAGACTCAATAACACCAGCACTTTCTAATTTACGTAGTGCATTTACGATTACAGAGCGAGTAATTCCTACGCGATCAGCAATTTTACTTGCAACAAGTAAACCTTCTGTTCCATTTAATTCTTCGAAGATGTGCTCAATTGCTTCTAACTCACTGTAAGATAATGAGCTGATCGCCATTTGAACAACAGCTTTACTACGTGCTTCCTCTTCGATTTCTTCTGCTTTTTCACGTAAGATTTCCATACCTACAACAGTTGAGCTGTACTCAGCAAGGATTAAATCGTCATCTAAGAACTCTTGACCTAGACGAGCTAATACTAATGTACCTAGACGCTCACCACCACCAACGATTGGTACGATTGTAGTTAAACCTTGACCAAATAATTCTCTGTTTTCTACTGGGAATGCTGTGTAAGCACTGTTCACATCCAAGTTTGAAGATGTTTCTGTAATGTTGAATAAGCTTTGTGTATATTCTTCTGGGAATTGACGTTCTGCAAGCATTTGCTTCATGCGTTCGTTTTCGATTTGTTGGTGAATTGCATAACCTAGTAATTTACCACGACGGCTAACTACGAATACGTTTGCTTCGATTACTTCACACATTGTGTCAGACATTTCTCTAAAGTTTACAGGCTTCCCTGCTGCGCTCTGTAATAACGCATTTAATTTTCTCGTTTTTGCTAATAATTCCATTTCAAAAGTTCCTCCTACATGTTACTCACATATTTTTTCATCACTTGGAAACTAGGGCGAGTCACCTGATGACACTATTACAAAATAAACTGGCTCACATCTTTATTTTTAGCAATTGTTGCTAATTTCTCCTCAACGTATTGAGGGGTTATCGTTATTTTCTCTAACGTAATTTCAGATGCTTCAAACGATAAATCTTCAAGGAGCTTCTCCATAATCGTATGAAGTCTTCTTGCTCCAATATTATCTGTATCCTGATTAACTTGATAAGCAATCTCAGCAATCTTACGAATAGCTTCGTCTGAAAATTCAATTTCTATACCTTCAGTCGCTAATAATGCCATATATTGTTTAATTAACGCATTGTCAGGCTCGATTAATATTTTAACAAAATCGTCTGTCGATAATTTCGTTAATTCTACTCGAATCGGAAATCTCCCTTGCAATTCCGGAATTAAATCCGACGGTTTAGACATATGGAACGCTCCAGCTGCAACGAATAAAATATAATCCGTTTTTACTGATCCGTATTTTGTCGCAACATTCGACCCTTCTACAATTGGCAAAATGTCACGTTGCACACCTTCACGTGATACATCTACGCTATTCGACTGCTTACCAGCAATTTTGTCAATTTCATCGATAAAAATAATCCCGAGCTGTTCAGCACGATAAACAGCCTCTTGTGTAACTTCATCCATATCAATTAAGCGCTGTGCCTCTTCATTTGTCAAGAGTTTTCTTGCTTCTTTTACAGAAAGTTTACGTTTTTTTGTTTTTTTCGGCATAAAACTCCCTAACGCATCTTGGAAATTCATTCCCATTTGCTCCATGCCAGTTCCTTGTAACATATCAAACATTGACGACTGTTGCTCAGTCACTTCAATCGATACAATTTCGTCTTCAAGAAGCCCTGCAGCAAGCTTTCTCTCCACATCTTGACGTTTCTTTTCAATTTCACCATCTTCTTGTGTATCAGACGTTTGACTCGAATTTTGAGCGCCCCCAAAAAGCATCTCTAATGGATTTTTAAATCCAGATTGCTTCTCCGGACTCGGCACTAAAATTTCAACAAGACGTTGATTCGCTTGCTCTTCTGCTTTATCTTGAACTTTCACTACCATTTCTTCTTTTACAATACGAACCGATGTTTCCACAAGGTCACGTACCATCGACTCTACATCTCTACCCACATATCCAACTTCTGTAAATTTTGTAGCCTCAACCTTAATAAAAGGTGCTCCAACGAGTTTCGCCATTCGTCGTGCTACCTCTGTTTTCCCAACACCTGTCGGTCCAATCATCAAAATGTTTTTAGGTGCTATTTCATCACGTAAATTTTCAGCTAATTTACTGCGACGGTATCGATTTCTCAACGCTACAGCAACCGCTTTCTTTGCGTCTTTTTGACCGATGATGTATTGATCTAATTTTTCCACAATTTGGCGCGGAGTAAAATGTAAATGCATATAAAATGCCTCCCTTACGATTCTACAATTCTTCAACAATTATGTTGTGATTCGTATAAACACAAATATCGCCAGCAATCTCTAAACTCGCTTTCGCAATTTGTTTCGCTGTTAAGTGTTCACTTGCATATTGCTTTAAAGCACGACCTGCAGAAAGTGCATAATTCCCACCAGATCCAATTGCTAAAATACCATCATCCGGTTCAATCACTTCTCCTGTACCTGAAACAAGGAGCATAGTTGTTTTATCCATGACAATGAGCATCGCTTCTAGTTGACGTAACATTTTATCGCCACGCCATTGTTTTGCCATTTCAACAGCTGCACGCTGCAAGTTGCCATTATACTCTTCTAATTTTCCTTCAAACATTTCAAAAAGAGTAAATGCATCAGCAACTGAACCTGCAAAACCAGCTAAAACTTTACCTTGGAAAAGTCTGCGAACTTTACGAGCTGTATGTTTCATTACAACAGCATTTCCCATTGTCACCTGACCATCTCCAGCCATTGCACATTCTCCATTATGATGAACTGCAAATATCGTTGTAGCGTGGAAATTCCCCATAGAAAAAACTCCTTTATTTGTTTTTATAGCTTTTAAAGCAATTTATGCCCGCGGGTGATGCTTCATGTAAACAGAACGCAATCTTTCTTTAGAGACATGCGTATAAATTTGTGTGGTCGACAAATTCTCATGACCTAATAGCTCCTGTACAGTACGTAAATCCGCCCCTTCATCTAACATATGTGTAGCAAATGTATGCCTTAACATATGGGGACTTATTCGCATTGTCAGTGAAGCCTTTTTAATGAGTTCATTTAAAACATAACGCACTCCACGACTTGTTAGCGGTGTACCTTTCGCATTTAAAAACACCATACGAGAGTCTTCGTCAGTCTTATTAACTAACTGTTTTCTCCCATTCTCTATATAAGTAATTAAAGAATCTTGCGCATAGCTTCCGAACGGAATATACCTTTGTTTTTTTCCTTTTCCCATTACTAAAATTGTTCCCACCGCAAAGTCAATATCGGTAAGTTGTAAATTGACACATTCACTCACACGGATTCCAGTCGCATACATCAACTCTAATAAAGCTTGATTCCTTTGACCTAATGGCGTTTCCGTGTCAGAAACTTCAAATAATTCCTCTAACTCTTCAGCATATAAAAACTTTGGGATTGACAATTCTTTTTTGGGGAGTGACGCAAGTGCAAACGGATTATCTTTCCGATAACCTTCACGCATCAAAAAACGATATAAACTTCGTAAGCTTGATACTTTTCTTGCGACAGATTTACGGGCTAACTTTTCATCGTGCAACGTCGTTAAGTACAAACGAACATCCGCGTATGTAACGTCTAAAAAAGAGGATATGCCTTCTCGCTCCATAAATTGCACAAAATGTTCTAAATCATTTTGATAACTTGCAATTGTATATTTTGAATAATTTCTTTCAATTTGTAAATATCCAACGAATAATTGTAACAATTTCTTCACATTCACACAACTCACCTCAATAAAGGCTACTAAATCGTATCACAACTTAGTAGCCTTTGCAAGAAATTTAACTAAATATTTACAAAATTTTGAATTGTTTCTAAAGCGCGTGTTGCGTATGCTTCATTTCGTTCCGCTTTCTTTTTGATCTTCTTCTCTAACGGTGCAAATAGACCGAAGTTCGCATTCATCGGTTGGAAGTTTTTAGCGTTCGTTGCCGTAATGTAATTTGCCATGCTGCCCATCGCAGTTACTGACGGTAATACAACTGGCTCTTCACCTTGCACAAGACGTGCAGCATTAATTCCTGCTAATAATCCTGATGCTGCTGATTCAACATATCCCTCTACTCCAGTCATTTGACCAGCGAAGAATAAATCATCACGTTGTTTATATTGATATGTTGGACGAAGCAAATTAGGTGAATTAATAAACGTATTACGATGCATTACACCATAACGTACAATCTCTGCATTTTCCAGTCCCGGTATTAACTGTAGCACTTCTTTTTGTGGTCCCCACTTTAAATGCGTTTGGAAACCTACGATATTGTATAAAGTTCCTGCTGCATCATCTTGACGTAACTGAACAACAGCATATGGCGTTTTCCCTGTTTTTGGATCTTCCAATCCAACAGGTTTCATAGGTCCAAATACTAGCGTCTGTCTCCCTCTACTTGCCATAACTTCTACTGGCATACAACCTTCAAAGAAAATTTCTTTTTCAAACTCTTTTAAAGGCACTGTCTCAGCAGCAATTAAAGCCTCATAAAAACGGTCAAACTCTTCTTCTGTCATTGGGCAATTTAAATATGCAGCTTCCCCTTTGTCATAACGCGATTTTAAATATACTTTATTCATGTCAATACTGTCTTTTTCTACGATTGGTGCTGCCGCATCGTAGAAATAGAAATAATCTTCACCTGTTAGTTCTTTTAATTGTGCAGCAAGATCAGGAGATGTAAGTGGACCTGTTGCAATAATTGTTGGTCCTTCTGGAATTTCAGTAAGCTCTTCGTTCACTACCGTTACATTCGGATGGTTTTTTACGTATTCTGTTACTTTAGCTGCGAACTCATGACGGTCTACAGCTAACGCACCTCCAGCTGGTACAGAGCACTCATCTGCCGCACGAATAATTACAGAATCCATTAAACGCATTTCCTCTTTAATAACTCCAACTGCATTTGTTAAAGTGTTTGCACGAAGTGAGTTACTACATACTAATTCAGCAAATTTATCTGTGTGATGAGCTGGCGTTTGCCTTACCGGCCTCATTTCATATAATCTAACTTGGACACCACGTTTTGCAATTTGGTAAGCCGCTTCACTTCCTGCAAGACCTGCGCCAATGACGTTTACTACTTGTGTTGTCATATATATCACCTTTCCTTTTCTTCCCGAAAAAAATGTGAGCAGTTACGCTCACATTTGTTGTTCTTCTTCATAATCGCACGAAATACATTGTACTTGCACGCCTTTTTTCAACTTCTTCTCTACAAGCATGCCTTCACACTTCGGACATTTACGACCAATCGGCTTATCCCAAGATACAAAGTCACATTCTGGATACGTACCGCATCCATAGAAAAGGCGTTTCTTTTTGTTACTACGACGCTCAATAATTTGTCCTTCTTCACATTTCGGACAAGTTACACCGATTTCTTTCACAATCGGTTTTGTATTACGACAATCAGGGAAATTCGAACAAGCCATAAACTTCCCGTATTTACCCATTTTAAAGACCATTGGATGTCCGCATAATTCACAGTCTTCCCCAGCTGGCTCATCTTTAATTTCCACTTCACGCATTTCTTTTTCCGCTTTTTCTAAGCGCGGTTCAAATCCTACGTAGAAATCATCAACAATTTTCACCCAATTGGCATTTCCTTCTTCCACTTCATCAAGGCTTTGCTCCATATTGGCAGTAAATTCAATGTTAATAATTTCCGGGAAAAATTCTAAAATAAGTTCAATTACTATTTCACCAAGTTCAGTCGGAACGAAGCGTTTATTATCCAAGCCTACATATCCACGTTTTTGAATCGTTTCAAGTGTAGGTACATAAGTCGACGGTCTTCCAATTCCAAGTTCTTCAAGTGTTCTTACTAGACGAGCCTCTGTATAGCGCGGAGGAGGTTGTGTAAAATGTTGCTTCGGTTCTAAATCCTTCGAAAATACAGTTTCCCCTACTTCTAAAGGCGGCAACATCTTATCCTTTTCTTCAGCACCATCATCTTTCGACTCTACATACACTTTCATAAATCCTGGGAACTTTACAACCGATCCACTTGCACGGAACTGAACATTGTTATTAATGAGTCTCGCTGTCACAGTATCCATTATAGCAGACGCCATTTGACTTGCAACAAATCGCTCCCAAATCAATTTATATAATCGAAGTTGATCACGACTTAAGAAACTTTTTAGTTCCTCTGGCTTTCTCATTACCGAAGTAGGACGAATTGCCTCATGTGCATCTTGTGCATTTGACTTTTTCGTTTCTTTCTTCTTTTCTGTTCCTATGTATTCCGTACCATACGCTTCAGTGATGTAAGTACGAGCCTCTGTTTGAGCTGTTTCTGAGATACGTGTTGAATCAGTTCTCATATACGTAATAAGACCTACAGTTCCTTGTTTTCCAAGATCTATCCCTTCATACAATTGCTGTGCAAGCATCATCGTTTTCTTTGCTCGCATGTTTAACTTACGTGCTGCTTCTTGTTGCAAGGAAGATGTTGTAAACGGTAATGCAGGATTACGTTTTCGCTCTTTGCGCGTTACATTTTCAACTGAAAACGCATTGTCTTTCATCTGTTCAATTATTTCATTCACTTGCGTTTCATTCGTTAATTGAACCTTTTCCCCATCTACACCGTAAAAGCTTGCTTCAAATGTGTCTTTTCCTTTTACAAATTCTGTTTTAATTGTCCAGAATTCTTCAGGTTCAAAGCTTTGAATTTCCTTTTCACGTTCGATGATTAAACGAACTGCTACAGATTGTACACGCCCTGCACTTAATCCTTTTTTTACTTTCTTCCATAATAAAGGACTAATATTGTAACCAACAAGACGATCAAGTATACGTCTTGCTTGTTGTGCATCTACTAAATCCATATTAATTGCACGAGGATGTTTAAATGATTCTTTGATTGCATCTTTCGTAATCTCATTAAACACAACCCGACAATCTGATTCAACGTCCACATTTAACGTATTCGCTAAATGCCAAGCAATTGCTTCCCCTTCGCGGTCTGGATCGGCCGCGAGATAGACTTTCTTTGCTTTTTTCGCCGCTGATTTTAAATCTTTTAAGACGGGACCTTTACCACGAATGGTAATATACTTCGGGGTGAAGTTGTTCTTTACTTCTATCCCCATTTGACTTTTTGGCAAATCGCGAACATGTCCCATAGACGCGACAACTTTGTATTTTTTCCCTAAATATTTCTCAATGGTCTTCGCCTTAGAAGGCGACTCCACGATCACGAGGTAATCTGACATGCTAGTGCCTCCTTAAGAGGTGGATTCAAGTCTTCATTAATCTTATTGATTTCTCTTGTTTTTGTCAATCAAGAATGAATATACCATACAGTGCCAATCTACCATTTGTCAATAATTGTTTAATAAAAATTTAAAAATATAAGGTTAATTTAAAATCTCTTCCAAGATATCTTCTGCATTTCTTACTAATTTTGCTCCTTGTTGAATAAGATGATTCGTTCCCGATGCCCCCTCTATAAATATAGGTCCAGGAAGCGCAAACACCTCTCTATTTTGCTCTAACGCAAGGTCTGCAGTAATAAGTGTCCCACTTCTCGATTTCGCTTCTACAACTAAAACACCTTTACTTATACCACTAATAATCCGGTTCCTTTTTGGAAAATACCATTTTTTCGGTGCATAGTGCGGAGGATACTCTGTCAATAACAATATATATTCCTTCCACATTTCATATAAATGTCTATTTTCTTTCGGATACATAAACGACAATCCGTGCCCTAATATCCCAATAGTGGGACAATGATGCCTTACTGTAATCTCATGAGACATTGTATCTATCCCTTTTGCAAACCCACTGACAATAAGCCACTCTCTTTCTAATAAAGGGTGTAAAATAAATTTCAAGCTCTCATGACCATATAATGATGGTTCTCTCGTTCCAACAACTGCTAATTTATTTACTTTATTTAGAAAATCTTTCTCTCCTTTTCCATATAAAACGAAGGGAGGGTCTTGTATTTCACGTAATAATTGTGGATAATTTTCATCCCATATCGTTATATAAAAGATACGGTTTTTCTCTAAATAAGATATATATTGCGGAAGATTTGAACTTTGAAGAAATTTCACTAGTTCTGAAGATTTTTTCGAGGATATTCCAGTGTAGTGCTCCATTTGTTTTTCGTTAAAATTATATATGTTCTTTAATTCTGGATCGACATATAGTAGCCTCTCCATCGCTTTCCAATAATCTGCTAGCAAGTAATGAAGATGTAATAACCGCTCTCTTTTCATCTTGATTCTCCTTACCCATAATTTTTATTATGTAAACAGAAAAAAGTGTAAAAAGACACCCTCAAGTAAGAAGGTGTCTTTCAACAGATTAATAGTTTTTGCAAGTCTCAAATAGACCTTTTTCTTTTAAAACAGAGATTAGCGTTTCTCCCATAACTGCTGGAGTTTCAGCTACTTTAATGCCACAAGCTTCCATTGTTTTAATCTTTTCAGCAGCAGTTCCTTTACCACCAGAAATGATTGCACCAGCATGGCCCATACGTTTGCCAGCAGGCGCTGTTTGACCACCAATGAAGCCTACAACAGGTTTTGTCATATTAGCTTTTACCCATTCAGCTGCCTCTTCTTCTGCTGTACCGCCGATTTCACCAATCATAATTACAGCATGTGTTTCTTCATCTTCATTAAATGCTTTTAACGCATCAATAAAGTCTGTACCGTTAACAGGGTCTCCACCGATACCTACAGCAGTAGATTGGCCAATACCTTCTTGTGTTAATTGATGTACAGCTTCATACGTTAATGTACCAGAGCGAGATACGATACCAACATGACCTTTTTTATGAATATATCCTGGCATAATACCAATCTTACATTCATCTGGTGTGATTACACCTGGGCAGTTTGGTCCAAGTAAACGTGTATGTTTACCAGCCATATATCTCTTTACGTTTACCATATCTAATACAGGAATTCCTTCAGTAATACATACTACTAAATCAATTTCTGCATCAACTGCTTCCATAATTGCATCTGCCGCAAAAGCGGGTGGAACGTATACAACTGAAGCGTTTGCGCCTGTTGCTTTCACTGCATCTTCTACTGTATCAAATACTGGTACACCTTCAATATCAGTGCCGCCTTTACCTGGTGTTACACCACCGACAATTTTCGTACCGTATTCAATCATTTGTTTTGTATGGAATAAACCTTGAGAACCTGTAATACCTTGAACAATAACTTTTGTATCTTTATTAACTAATACGCTCATTTTTCTCCCCCGCTTTCTATTAGCCCACTAGTGAAACAATTTTTTGTGCACCGTCTGCCATAGATTCTGCTGCAACAATATTTAAGCCAGACTCATTTAAAATTTTCTTACCTAGTTCTACGTTTGTACCTTCAAGACGTACAACTAAAGGTAACTCAAGACCTACTTGTTTCGTTGCTTCAATAACACCTTCTGCAATAACATCACACTTCATAATACCACCAAAAATGTTAACGAAGATACCTTTTACATTTTTGTCAGAAAGGATAATTTTGAATGCTTCTGTAACTTTTTCAGCAGTTGCACCGCCACCAACATCTAAGAAGTTAGCTGGGTCACCGTGGTAATGTTTAATGATATCCATTGTAGCCATCGCTAAACCTGCACCATTAACCATACAACCGATATTTCCATCTAAAGGAATGTAGTTTAAATCGTATTTTGAAGCTTCAATTTCTTTTGAATCCTCTTCATCAAGATCACGAAGCTCTAAAATGTCTTTATGGCGATATAACGCATTAGAATCAAAGTTTAATTTTGCATCTAATGCCATAACTTTACCTTCACCTGTTGTAACAAGTGGGTTAATCTCAGCGATAGAGCAATCTTTTTCGATAAACGCACGGTATAAGCCCATCATAAACTTCACAGCTTGTCCTACAAGCTCTTTTGGAATATTGATGTTAAATGCAATTCGGCGTGCTTGGAAACCTTGTAAGCCTACTGCTGGATCAATATATTCTTTAAAGATTTTTTCAGGTGTTTTTTCTGCTACTTCTTCAATTTCTGTTCCGCCTTCTTCAGACGCCATTAAAACAACTTGAGAAGTTGCACGATCTAAAACTAGACCTACATAATATTCTTTTTTAATATCGCAACCTTCTTCGATAAGTAAGCGTTTTACTTCCTTACCTTCAGGACCTGTTTGATGTGTCACAAGTGTAGTTCCTAAAATGCTTTCTGCATATGTACGAACTTCATCTAAATTTTTTGCAACTTTTACTCCGCCAGCTTTGCCGCGTCCACCAGCGTGAATTTGTGCTTTCACTACACATACATCTGTTCCTAGTTCTTTCGCTGCTTCTACAGCTTCTTCTACTGTAAATGCAACCTTCCCGTTCGGAACGCTAACCCCATAGCTTCTAAGGACTGCCTTACCTTGGTACTCATGGATATTCATGGTCCCATCCTCCCCTGTTTTCCTGTTTTACTCGAAAAGTTTTTTAATGTTTAAAAAACATTACATTGCCATTGTATAAGATGATTGGCACGCTGTCTACAATAAAGTGTCAGAAAACTGAAATCGCTTTATTCTTTTTCGAAAATAGTAATGTTTATATGCCAAAATAAAAAATAAGCTGTATATTTACAGCTTATTTTTGAATCATATCTTTAATTGGCGCGAATGACTTTCGGTGTTCATCTAATACTCCATGCACTTCAATTGCCTCTAAATGTTGCTTTGTGCCATATCCCATATGTTGCTCAAATCCGTATTCAGGATACTTTTCTCCCAGTTCTTTCATCATACGATCTCTCGTTACTTTCGCAATAATAGATGCAGCTGAAATAGAAATACTTTTCTCATCACCTTTAATAATTGAGGTTTGCGGAATTGGTGTAGGAAGCTTCATCGCATCAATTAATAAATGTTGGGGTGTACAAGATAAATTTGCAACTGCATCTAACATTGCTTGTTTCGTTGCTTGGTAAATATTAATGTCATCAATAACTTGCGGTGATACAATTCCTACTCCAATTGCAATTGCTTGTACTTTTATTTCATCATAAAAACGCTCACGTTTCGCTTCACTCAGCTTTTTTGAGTCATTTAACCCTGGAATATAAAAATCCTCTGGAAGGACGACAGCTGCCGTCACAACAGGCCCAGCCAACGGGCCACGCCCTACTTCATCAATACCCGCGATATATGTGACCCCTTTTTCACGCAAAGCATTTTCATACTTGGACATTTCAAAAAAATTCTCTTTTTCTTTCTGTTCTAACTCTTTTTGTTTATACCACTTCAAAACGAGCTTTTGAACGCCTTTTCGCTCATCTTTCATTAACAGTTGAAAGCGATCATCTTCTTCATTCATAATTTCTTTCAATACATTTTCCGCTTCTTTTATCGTCATTTTTTGCATTTATACAAACTCCTTTTTAAACGTATCCAAAAAGAAAAGACGCACAAACGCACGTCTTATACTTCTTCTATTTTTTCCACATCTTCTACTTGCTCTGCAAACTCTTCCGGTGTTTCAAACGTCATTTTTCCAAGTTTGCCACCACGAAGCTCACGAAGTACAAGCTCAGATGTCTTATCATAATCAATCATTCCGCCGCCCATTAAGCAGCCTCTATTTTTTCCAATTGCATCGAATAATTCCACAATATCTTCTGGAATCTCATTTAAATTATAGCGTTCTTTCAAGCGTTCTGGATAATGTTTCTCCATAAAACGTAATGCGTAAACAGCTACATCTTGTAAATTTAAAATTGAATCTTTAATTGCACCCGTCGTCGCTAAGCGAAGACCCACTAATTGATCTTCAAATTTAGGCCACAGAATACCTGGCGTATCTAACAATTCCATTTCCTTCCCAACTTTAATCCATTGTTGAGCTGTTGTCACACCTGGACGATCTCCTGTTTTAGCAATATTTTTCTTTGCCAATTTATTAATTAATGTAGATTTACCAACATTTGGTATACCTACAATTAATGCACGAATCGCTCTCGGTCTAATACCTTTTGCAACCATTTTATCAAATTTTTCTTTAACAAGCACTTTACAAGCTGCTGCAATTTCTTTCATACCTTGTCCAGCTTGCGCGTTAATCGAAATTGCCATATGACCTTTTTCTTTAAAATATGCGATCCATTGTTTTGTTAAACGGTCATCTGCCATATCCGCTTTATTTAAAACAACAAGCCTTGGCTTATGTGTAATGATTTCATCAATCATTGGGTTTCGAGATGATAATGGTAATCGAGCATCTACAAGTTCAATTACAACATCAATTAATTTTAATTTCTCCGTTACTTGGCGTCTAGCCTTCGCCATATGCCCTGGAAACCATTGAATTACCATGTTGCCACCTTCTTTTTCATTTATTTCACAATACGTGCGTCTTCTAACGGCCAATATAACATATTAGCTTTACCAATTACTTGATCCATTGAAATCGTACCGATTGAACGGCTATCTTTACTAAAACGACGATTATCACCTAAAACAAATAATTGATCTTTTGGAACGGTTTTCTTGCCTGTCATTTCTTCAAGATTAAAATCATATGTAAGCGGTCCGTCAGCAATTTGCTTTTTCTGCTTGTCTAAATACGGCTCCTCATAAGCCTTTCCGTTAACATACAGCTTATCATTACGATACTCTATTTCATCGCCCGGTAGGCCTATAATGCGCTTAATGTAATCTTTATCTTCTGTTGCTCGAAATACGATAATATCAAAGCGTTTTGGATCTCCAATGTGATAACCAATTTTATTTACAATCATTCGATCACGATCATGTAAAGTAGGTGCCATCGATACCCCGTCTACGAGAATTGGCGCAAAGAAAAACTGTCTAATAACACCAGCTAATACAACAGCAATCAAAATTGCTTTAATCCATTCCCAAAGTGAACTCTTCTCTTTTTTCATGCATTTCCCCTCCACGGTTATGTAAGCTGTTCGTATTATACCAAAATTTCATATAGATTGGAAAAAGGGAGCTTGTGCATTTACAAGCTCCCATACATGTCTTATCGAATTTCTTTAATACGTGCTTTTTTACCGCGAAGGTTACGTAAGTAGTATAACTTAGCACGACGTACTTTACCACGGCGAAGTACTTCGATTTTCGCGATTCTTGGCGTGTGAACTGGGAATGTACGCTCAACACCTACACCGTAAGAAATCTTACGAACTGTGAATGTTTCACTAATTCCGCCACCACGACGTTTAATTACAACACCTTCGAAAAGCTGAATTCTTTCACGAGTTCCCTCAACAACTTTTACGTGTACACGTAAAGTGTCACCAGGACGGAATGAAGGAAGGTCAGTTTTTAATTGGCCTTTTGTAATTTCTGCGATTAATTGTTGCATATTAAATTCTCTCCTTTAAACAGATGCTCTTATAAAGTCTTAATAAATTACAGCGGAACATCGTTAATACGGCTACTGATTTCAGTAGCACAAATGTTATAATAGCATATTACTAGGCCTGTTGCAATAGCAAATATATGAAGTTATTACTGCTCTCGCTTTATTTCCTCAAGCCATTTTTTCTCTTGTTTAGATAGATCTCTATCATCTAACAAATCAGGTCTACGCGTATACGTACGGCGCAAAGATTCCTTATGTCGCCATTCGTCAATATTTTTATGATTCCCTGACATTAATACATCCGGTACCTTCATACCACGAAAATCAGCCGGACGTGTATAATGAGGATGCTCTAATAAACCTGTACTAAACGAATCCTCTACTTGTGAAGCATGATTTCCTAGCACGCCTGGCAAGAGACGTACAACACTATCAGTAATAACCATAGAAGCTAATTCTCCGCCCGTTAATACATAGTCACCAATAGAAATCTCATCCGTTACGAGATGCTCACGAATTCGTTCGTCATACCCTTCATAATGCCCACATACAAAGATCAAATGTTCTTCCCCTGCAAGCTCTTCCGCTTTCTTCTGCGTAAATCTTTCGCCCTGCGGACACATTAAGACAACTCTCGGCTTACGCTCTGTCTCTTTCGTCAAATCTTCTACAGCGTCAAAAATAGGCTGAGGAGTAAGCACCATACCAGCTCCTCCGCCGTAAGGATAATCGTCTACGCTATTATGCTTACTTGTTGTATAATCACGAAAGTTAACAACACGAAGGTTTACCGCTTCCTTTTCTTGTGCCTTCTTTAATATAGAAGATCCAAATACACCGGTAAACATGTCTGGGAACAACGTTAAAATATCAATTTTCATTATAGCAATCCTTCCATTACATGAATGGTTACTAATTTATTTTCAATATTAACTTGAAGTACAACGTCATCAATATAAGGAATTAAGAGATCTTGACCCTTCGGACGTTTAATCACCCAAACATCATTTGCACCAGGAGAGAGAATCTCTTTGATTGTCCCTAGCGCTTCTCCTTCTTCCGTTACAACGATGCAACCAATAATTTCGTGATAGTAGTATTCACCTTCAGCAAGTTCACCTAACTGCTCTTCCGGTACTTTTATTAAAGAACCTTTAAACTTCTCTACTTCATCTACATTGTTATATCCTTCAAATGTTAATAAATCGAATGTCTTATGTTGGCGATGAGAAGTTACCTTCACTGGAAGATAGTCTGTGTCTTTCTCATTCGATATGTATAGCGTGTTTCCTACTTTATATCGCTCTTCTGGAAAATCAGTACGAGAAATCACACGGATTTCTCCTCTTACTCCATGAGTATTTACAATTTTCCCTACGTTAAACCACTTTGTCATAAATAGTATGTCACCCCTGGTTTCTATATAAATTAAGCATCTCCATTTCATAGATGGAACATGCAATCTCTATTTAAATGTTAAAAAAGGGAGAGGAATAACTCCTCGCCCTTTTTACGTTTATTGAATTTCCAGTGTTACTTTTTCATCATTATGATGTCCCACTGAATACAAGAGCATTCGAATCGCTTTCGCAACTCTCCCTTGCTTTCCAATGACTTTTCCAACATCCTCAGGATGTACAGTTAATCGATACTTTATCTCTCCGTTGCAAAGTTCCTGTGTAACTTTTACATCTTCAGGATGATCGACAAGAGGCTTGACAATCGTCTCGACTAACTTCTTCATAGTCATTGCCTCAATTACTTACCTTGTTTAGATAAGTGGAATTTCTCCATGATACCTTGGTTAGAGAATAAGTTACGAACTGTATCAGATGGTTTAGCACCATTTCCTAACCATTTTAATGCTGCTTCTTCGTCGATCTTAACTTCAGCTGGTTGAGCAACTGGATTGTAAGTTCCGATTTCCTCAATGAAACGTCCGTCACGAGGAGAACGAGAATCTGCAACAACTACACGATAGAAAGGAGTTTTTTTAGCTCCCATACGTTTTAAACGAATTTTAACTGCCATTTATAAAGCACCTCCGAATTTATTTCACACAGATAATTATATTAGCAAAAAGACTATTGCTTTGTAAAGTATTTTTTCTTAACAGAGCCATCTTTTTTTCCTTACATGAATGGAAACTTCAATCCACCTAGTCCTTTTTTCTTGCCTTTTTGCATTCCCGTCATCGTCTTCATCATTTTTTTCATGTCATCGAATTGCTTAATTAGACGATTGATTTCTTGTACAGTTGTACCGCTACCTTTGGCAATGCGCTTTTTGCGACTAGCATTGATTATTTCCGGTTGTTCTCGTTCTAATTTAGTCATAGAACGAATAATTGCCTCAATATGCCCAATTTGTTTTTCATCAACTTGCGCATTTTTCAGCCCTTTAATTTTATTTGCACCAGGAAGCATTCCTAACAATTCATCAAGCGGTCCAAGTTGACGCACTTGTCCAAGTTGTTCTAGGAAATCGTCAAGCGTAAACGAAAGCGTACGCATTTTTTGCTCAAGTTCTTTTGCTTTCTCTTCATCAACTGTAGCTTGCGCTTTTTCAATCAATGTTAAGACATCGCCCATCCCTAAAATACGGGATGCCATACGCTCTGGATGGAACGCTTCAATTGCATCTAGTTTTTCACCCATACCAGCAAATTTAATCGGTGTGTTTGTTACAGCCTTAATAGATAATGCAGCACCACCGCGGGTATCACCATCTAATTTCGTTAATACAACACCTGTTAAACCTAACTGTTCATGGAAACTTTGTGCAACATTTACCGCGTCTTGTCCCGTCATCGCATCGACAACAAGGAAAATTTCATCCGGTTTCGCAACTTCTTTAACTTTCGCTAATTCATCCATTAGTTCTTCATCAATATGCAGGCGACCCGCTGTATCGATTAAAACATAATCATGATGATCTTCTTTTGCTTTTGCAATCGCTTGTTTCGCAATTTCAACAGGACTTACTTGATCTCCTAAAGAAAATACAGGCATGTCCAATTGCTTCCCTAATGTTTCAAGCTGTTTAATCGCTGCTGGACGGTAAATATCCGCTGCAACAAGCATCGGTTTACGATTATGCTTTTTACGAAGCAAATTCGCAAGCTTACCTGTCGTCGTTGTTTTACCCGCACCTTGCAGACCAACCATCATAATAACAGTCGGTGGCTTATTAGCAACAGCAATTTTGCTTTGCTCTCCGCCCATAAGTTCTGTAAGTTCTTCCTGTACAACTTTAATTACTTGTTGTCCAGGTGTCAAACTTTTCATTACATCTTGTCCGACAGCACGTTCAGACACACGCTTCACAAAATCTTTTACTACTTTAAAGTTAACATCTGCTTCTAAAAGAGCTAGACGAACTTCTCTCATCATTTCTTTCACATCGGCTTCAGAAACTTTTCCTTTGCCGCGGATTTTTTGCATTGTCTGTTGAAGTCGGTCGGCTAATCCTTCAAATGCCATATTGCCGCCCTCCTAATCTAATTTTTCGATAGCTTCAACAACTTGTTTCATTTCTTCATTCACATGCTCTTCTTCGCTGATTAGCTGTTTTAGCTTTGCAACAAGTCGCTGTCGCTCTTGAAACTTTTGAAGTAATACTAATTTTTCTTCATATTCTTCAAGCATCGCTTCAGTCCGTTTAATGTTATCATACACGGCTTGGCGACTTACATCAAATTCTTCCGCAATTTCACCAAGAGATAAATCATCTAGATAATAAAGCGACATATAACTTCTTTGTTTTTGCGTTAACAACGATTGATAAAAATCAAATAAATAGTTCATTCTCGTTGTTTTTTCGAGCATGTTGGATCATCCTTTGTTAAGTGATTTCCCTTTACATAAGTTAGTTTACATGGAGTCCAAAAGAGTGTCAAGTTTTTTTCTTAACATCATATATTTTTATAGAAAAAGAAGCGGAAATACCGCTTCTTTCGCTTACGCTTCTTCTGTTTCTACTAAGTTCGCAAATAAACCATACACATATTGTTCTGGATCAAACTGCTGCAAGTCATCCATTTGCTCTCCTAATCCAACAAACTTCACCGGTACATCAATTTCGTTACGAATCGCTAATACAATACCACCTTTAGCAGTTCCATCTAACTTCGTTAAAACAATACCTGTTACATTCGTTGCTTCACGGAATGTTTTCGCTTGGCTTAAACCGTTTTGTCCTGTTGTTGCATCAATAACAAGCAATACTTCATGAGGAGCACCTGGTACTTCACGCTCAATTACACGCTTCACCTTCTCTAACTCTTTCATTAAGTTTACTTTATTTTGCAAGCGTCCTGCTGTGTCACATAGTAATACATCTACCTTACGTGCTTTTGCAGCTTGTACAGCGTCATACATAACCGCCGCTGGATCAGATCCAGATCCTTGTTTAATCACTTCTACACCAACGCGATCGCCCCATACTTCTAATTGTTCAATCGCCCCAGCACGGAATGTGTCTCCTGCCGCCAATAAGACTGACTTACCTTCTGATTTAAACTTATGCGCCAGTTTACCAATTGTCGTCGTTTTTCCTACACCGTTAACACCAACAAATAAAACAACCGTTAATTGGTCTTCTTGCATATTAATTTCGTTACTAAAATCGCTGTCACCTTTGTAAATTCCTACTAGTTTTTCTGAAATAACAGCTTGTACTTCTTTTGGATCTTGAATGTTACGACGTTGTACTTCTTCTTTCAATTGATCAATTAATTCCATTACCGTTGCGACGCCAACGTCTGCACCGATTAAGATTTCTTCTAACTCTTCGAAGAAATCTTCGTCCACTTTACGGTAACGATACACTAAATCATTCACTTTATCCGCAAATGAATTTCTAGTTTTTTCTAATCCGTGTTTAAATTTCTCTGTAACTGTATCCGTTTGTTTTGAAATTTTTTCTTTTAGTTTTTTAAAAAAACTCATACTTTCCCATCCTTCCTATTCACTTGCAATAAGTTCTTCTCCGGCATCTAAACGAACCGAAACAAGTTTAGATACCCCTGATTCTTGCATTGTTACACCGTACAACACATCAGACTCTTCCATTGTACCTTTTCTATGTGTAATTACAATAAACTGCGTCTCATCACTAAATTTCTTTAAATACTGTGCAAAACGAGCTACATTCGCTTCATCAAGGGCGGCCTCTACCTCATCTAGTACACAGAACGGTACTGGGCGCACTTTTAAAATACCAAATAAAAGCGCAATTGCCGTTAAAGCACGCTCTCCACCTGAAAGTAAACCTAAGTTCTGCAATTTCTTCCCTGGCGGTTGTGCTACAATATCAATACCCGTATTTAGTAAATCCTCTGGATTAGTCATTACTAAATCCGCTCTTCCGCCTCCAAATAACTCAGAGAATACCGATTGAAACTCCATTCTAATGCCTTCAAACGTAGTAAAAAAGCGTTTTTTCATTTCTTCATCCATTTCGGTAATAAGCTGGTGCAATGTCGTTTTCGCTTCTTCTAGGTCGTCTCTCTGCTCTAGTAAAAATGTATGACGCTCCGCTACACGTTCATATTCATCAATTGCCCCTAGGTTCACTGTACCTAACTCTTCTATGGATAATTTGATTAATTTTACTTTCTTACGCGCATCTTCTGCAGGCATTGTCATTGTATATTTTAGTTTTGCCGCTTCAAATGAAATCGTATATGTTTCACGTAAATGTTGTAATCTATTTTCCAACTCTACATCAAGTCGGTTTATTTTCACTTCTTGATCTTTCAACATTTCAATAATATATTTATGTTTACCTGTCGTTTCTTTCAAATTACGCTCTAAATGTTCTACTCTCTCTTGCAACGAGACACGTTGTTCGCGACGAGAGCGAATTAATTCTGAAGTTTGATTACGATCATACGCTTTCTTCTCAATCATATTCGTAATTTGCTCTTCACCACTTGAATTAGATGTCATTTCTTGTTTTAAGAAAGCTAAATCCTCTTTCGTTTTTACAAGTGTCGCATCCGTTTCTTCTTTTTCCTTCGTAAATCGTTCAACTTTTTCTTTTTGATTAGATAAGCGTTGTTGCTTTTCAGCTACCAGCACTTTTAACTCAGTCATTTCTTTTTGAACTTTTTCTTTTGAAGAATGTTGCTCACTTTTTTGTTTTGTTAAAGCTACAATTTTACTATCTAACTCTGTGATATCAGCTTGAAGATTCGTTAAAATCCCTTCTAACGCCTCTTTACGCCCTTGTGTTTTTACTCGATCTTGTAAAAAACCTTCAATCTCTAAATCATAAATAGACAAGCGGTCATTAATACGATGTTCTTCTAATTCTAAACGATTAATCTCTTCTCTTAATTTCTGCTCATCTACACGCTCTGCTTCTACAGTTTGCCTTAGTTCGCGTATTTTCACTTCTTTTTCTTGAATCTCTTGTTTTACTGCTTTAACAAAGTTTTCTAACTTCGTTGTTTTTTCTTCCATATCAGTTAACTTGCGAGTCCACTCTTCCAGTTCACGTTGGCGTCCTAATAAAGAAGATTTCGCTTGTTTTACCGCTCCACCAGTCATAGAACCGCCAGGATTCACTACGTCCCCTTCGATTGTTACAATGCGATAACGGTATTGCAGTTGTTTCGCCAACTCATTTGCTCCGCGTAAATCTTTCGCAACAATAACAGTACCTAATAAATTTGAAACTACATTTTCATATTTATTATTGTACTGCACAAGTTCTGCCGCCACACCTACAAACGATGGGTGTTGATTTACAATGCGTAATTGCTCAAATGATAACGACCTACTTTTAATAACAGCTTGCGGTAAAAACGTTGCACGCCCATGTTTATTTTGCTTTAAAAATGCAATTGCATTACGAGCATGTTCCTCTGTTTGTACAACAATGTGCTGCATCGCTGCACCTAGAGCGATTTCCATTGCAACTTCGTATTCTTTAGGTACCGTTAACAGTTCCGCAACAGCACCCTCGATACCTTGCAACCTATTTTCTCTAGCTTTCAATACTTCACGTACACCTTGATAGAAGCCAGAATAATCTTCTTGCATCTCTTCAAGCATTTCTTTTCGAGAACGTGCCTGTTGCACAAATTGATATGCTTGATACAGTTTTGTTTCATTTTCACTATACTGCGTCTTACATTTCCCGAGCGCCGCCTCTGTCTTCTGTATGTTTGAGAGGATGCCAGCTACTTTTTCTTTCACTTGTTCGTAATTTTCTACAAGTTTCGTCTTTTTCGCTGTAATTTCCATACGCATTTCTACATATTTCGCATTCTCTTCATCCAGCCGCTCGTTTTTAGACGTTTGCTGTTTAGATTGTTCTTCAATCATAGATAATTCATTGCGATGACTAGCTTGTTGATTTAAAAGTTCAATATAGTCACCTTTTAAATTCTCAATCTGTTCCTCTAAATTGTCAGCAAAAGTAGCAAGCAGTTGCTCATTATCATACAATTTTTGCTCTAACTCTTTTACTTCATTCACAAATTGCATTAAAGCTTCTGTACTTGACGCAATTTCACCATCGTAACTTTTAGCTTTCTCTGTTAATTCAACAATTAACTGCTCAAGTTGCGCACAATGCGTCGTAGCATTTTGCTTTCTCTCTTTTAACAACTCGCGCTGTCCTTCTAGTTTTTCTAGCTCTTTACTAGAAAGAAGAAGTACTTCTTGCAACGAATCTACAGACTCATCTACCGCTTGTAATTGTCCTCGTAATTCCTCAAGCTCTTCTTCACTTTTTTGTAAATCCGTTGACATTTTAGCTTCTTCGTCTTTATTATGCCCAAACTGATTTCGAAGCGCTTCCCATTTCTCATGCAATTCTTCAATTTCATGTACAATAAGCGCAGCTTCTACTTTCTCTAATTCTTCTTTATTCTCAAGATAATCTTTCGCAATAGAAGCTTGTCTTTCTAAAGGTTCTACTTGACTACTTAATTCATGAATTATATCTTGTACACGATTTAAGTTTTCTTGTGTTTCTGCTAACTTCCCTTCAGCTTTCTTTTTGCGAAGTTTGTATTTCAGTACGCCTGCCGCTTCTTCAAATACACCTCGACGCTCTTCTGACTTACTACTTAAAATCTCTTCCACTTTCCCCTGGCTAATAATTGAAAAAGCTTCTCTTCCCATACCAGAGTCCATAAATAAATCGATAATATCTTTCAATCTACATGATTGTTTATTAATATAAAAATCACTATCACCTGAACGAGATACACGACGTGTTACACACACCTCATTGTATTCAATTGGTAAACGTTGATCTTCATTATTTAAAGTTATTGTTACTTCAGCAACATTAACCGCTCTCCTCGTATCACTGCCTGCAAAAATAATATCCTCCATCTTTGCACCACGTAATGATTTTGCAGATTGTTCACCAAGTACCCAGCGAATCGCATCAGTAATATTACTTTTCCCGCTTCCATTAGGGCCTACTACAGAAGTTACACCTGGGACAAAATCAACAGATACACGCTCAGCAAAAGACTTAAATCCTGCTATTTCTAATCTTTTTAAAAACACGAAAGGCCTTCCTCCTATTCTCCGTTGCTATAACTGTTATCTATACAAAAACGAGCTATCATACGGATTTCCCTTCCTTTTATTCACAAACAAAAAGAAAGTTTCATTCTATGCATAAGGAATCCCCCTCATTCAAAGGGGGATTCCTTATAGTTGTTCTTTTAATTTTTTCAATGCTTCTGCAGCAGCTTGTTGCTCTGCTTCTTTTTTCGACTTACCACTACCAAGACCTAAAGCTACGTTATTTAACGTAACACGTGACACAAATTCTCGATTGTGAGCTGGTCCTTTTTCTTGCAAAATTTGATACTCAACATTGCCACTACCATCACGCTGAATCAATTCTTGTAACTGACTCTTATAATCCATCACATGAGAAAAAGCACCCTCATTAATTTTCGGATATACAATTTCTTTTAAGAATTCCCAAACTGTTTCTAACCCTTGATCAAGATAAAGGGCACCAATAAACGCTTCAAAGACATCCGCTAATAAAGCTGGTCGTTCACGTCCACCTGTCATTTCTTCACCTTTTCCTAATAAAACAAGGCTACCAAATGACAATTCGTTCGCAAAACGAACAAGAGATGGCTCACATACAATAGCTGCACGTAGTTTTGTTAACTCTCCTTCGCTCATTGTCGGATATTTTTGAAACAGATACTGCGATACAGTAAGTTCCAATACTGCATCTCCAAGAAATTCAAGACGCTCGTTATCTTCATGCGGTTTTTTTCGATGCTCATTCACATACGATGAATGCGTAAATGCTTGAATCAATAATTTTTCATCTGTAAACGTAATACCTATCTTTTCTTGAAACACTTTAAATGCTTCACGATATTTTGTTTCGTATTTTTTTTCTCTATATTTTCGGTACGGCATAGGTCCCTCCAGATATAAGCCAGAAAGCCCCGCTAAAAAACGGGACTTCACTTAAGCATTATAGATGACTCTCTATGTAAGTCACAGCATCGCCAACAGTAGCAATCTTTTCAGCATCTTCATCAGAAATTTCCATTTCGAATTCATCTTCTAATTGCATTACAAGTTCTACTACATCTAGGGAGTCTGCTCCTAAATCTTCCTTGAAGCTTGCAGCTGGTACTACCTCAGTCTCTTCTACTCCTAAACGATCAACGATGATTTTTGTTACGCGCTCTAAAACATCTGCCATTCCATTCACCTCCCCTCAAATATTATATTAAATATTGACCAAAAAAACTAGGTGAAATCGATTCTTTTATTACATTACCATACCGCCATCAACATTTAACGTTTGACCTGTAACATATTTGCTTTGATCAGAAGCAAAAAACGTTACAGCATTCGCGATATCTTGCGCTTCACCAAATTGAGCAGCTGGAATAACTTTTAACATTTCTGCTTTAATATTCTCATCTAGTACATCTGTCATATCAGTCGCAATAAAGCCCGGCGCAATTGCATTTACTGTAATATTTCGACTTGCTAACTCTTTTGCAGATGTTTTTGTTAATCCAATAACACCCGCTTTAGCAGCAACATAATTAGCTTGCCCTGGGTTTCCTATAACACCAACAACCGAAGCGATATTTATAATTCTACCGTGACGTTGACGCATCATATAGCGAGATACTGCTTTTGTACATAAGAATACACCTTTTAAGTTTGTATTAATAACTGTATCCCATTCTTCTTCTTTCATACGCATTAATAAATTATCTTTTGTTACACCAGCATTATTTACAAGAATATCAACTTGTCCAAATGTATCTACTGTTTGTTTCACCATATTTGTAACATCATCAGCATTTGCAACATCTGCTCTTACCGCAATTGCATCAGAACCTAATTTCTTAATTTCATCTACTACTTCATTTGCTTTTTGTTCATTACCTGCATAATTCACTACTACATTTGCCCCTTGTTTCGCTAAATCGATCGCAATCGCGCGACCAATTCCACGTGAAGCGCCAGTTACTAATGCTACCTTCCCTTTTAACATCAGTTTTCTCCTCTCAAATTTGAAATGGTATCTTTTAATGTCTCTTCATCATATATCGCATATGCTTTCACTGATGAATCAATTGACTTCATAAGTCCAGCAAGTACTTTTCCAGGTCCAATTTCAATAAATGTATCTACTCCCTGCTGCACCATACATTCAATAGACGGGTACCATAATACAGGCGAATAAAGCTGTTCGATTAACTTTTCTTGAATGTCTGCACCACGTGTAATAACATCCGCCGTAACATTTGCAATAACAGGAATATTCGTGTCATGAATTGTAATTTCATTTAAAACACTTTGGAACTTCTCAGCTGCCGGCTTCATAAGTGAAGAATGGAAAGGCCCACTTACTTTTAGTGGAATTGCTCTCTTTGCACCATTTTCTTTCGCTCTTTGAGAAGCAACCTCTACACCTTGCTTCGTTCCAGAAATCACAATTTGCTTCGTACTATTCATATTAGCGATTTGCACTGCATATCCTTCACTTGTTACTTCTTCTGTAACTTGTTTCAGCATATCTAGGTCAGCACCTAATATAGCTGCCATCGCACCTTCCCCGTCTGGAACAGCTTCTTCCATATATTCGCCACGTTTCCTTACAGCATATACAGCATCTTCAAAAGTTAATGCACCAGCTGCTACAAGAGCGCTATATTCACCTAAACTATGACCAGCGACAAAGTTAGGTGTAATGTCATACTCTTTCAAAGCTGTCAAAATAGCAAAACTCGTTGTTAATAATGCAGGCTGAGCATTTGTTGTTAATGTAAGCTTTTCCTGCGGTCCTTCAAAAATCACTTCTGAAAGTGAATCTTGTAACACCTCATCTGCTTTTGCAAACACTTTTGCAACCTCTTTATTATTCTCTGCTAATTGTTTACCCATTCCAACTGCCTGTGAACCTTGGCCCGGAAAAAGAAATGCTATTTTTCCCATTTCAAATCCTCCTCTTATTGGAGTGACTCTTTCTCCATTACGCTTGAAATTGTAGGAATTACTTCTTTCGCTACCATTTCTCTCGTTTGACGAATCGCACTAAATATCGACTGGTCATTAGAAGAACCGTGAGCCTTAATGACAGGTGCTTTCAATCCAAATAATGCAGCTCCCCCATACTCCGAATAATCCATTTTATCTTTTAATACCATAAGTTTTGGCTTTAATACCGCCGCTGCTAATTTGCTCGTAAACGAACTCATTAGTTGTTCTTTCAACATAGAGAATAGCGCAAGTGCTGTTCCTTCTAATGATTTCAACGCTACATTCCCTGTAAAACCATCACATACAACAACATCTGCTACACCTTGCAATAAATCTCTCGATTCAACGTTCCCAACGAAATTAATTGGCGCATCCTTAAGCATTGCAAATACTTGCTTTGAAAGCTCGTTTCCTTTTCCATCCTCTGTTCCAACGTTTAATAGTCCAACACGAGGATTTTCAATTCCTCTTACCTTCTCAGCATAAACAGATCCCATTACTGCATATTGATATAAATGAATTGGTTTTGCATCAACATTTGCTCCAACATCTAACATAACAAAACCTTTTCCATCTACAGTTGGCATTGTAGGCGATAAAGCTGGTCGCTCAATTCCTTCCATACGACCGACAACAAATAATCCAGCTGCCATTAAAGCTCCTGTACTACCTGCGGATATACAAGCGTCTGCTTCTCCATCCTTTACTTGCTGTGCCGCAAGTACCATTGAAGCTTGTTTTTTTCGACGAACCGCTCTTACTGGTTCTTCCGTCGATTCTATTTTTTCGTCTGTATGAAGAATAGTAATTCGTTCATCACTCGTTAAGTATTGACGAATTTCCTCTTCTTTCCCTACTAACGTAATATGTAGATCAGAATATTCCTTAATAGCTTTCATTGCCCCTAATACTACAGCCTTTGGAGCGTGATCTCCGCCCATTGCATCTATTGCGATTTTCATAAGTTGTTACCTTCCTCACTATAATTACTAGATCGATACATTTCAAAAGTGCCTGTAAAAACAAGTTCTTCTCCAACGAAGCTACGCACTTTGACAACCGTCCGTCCCTTATCATTCTCTACGTCTTCAACACGCGCTTTTGCAACAACACGCTCTCCTAATTTTACAGGGCGAATATATCGAATGGTAGACTTTGCAGTTAAAGCTAATTCTTCATCAATAACCGCAACAGCTAGTGAGTTTGCTTGCGCAAACAGATGATGCCCACGGGCAATTTGATTTCTTTTAAATACATGTTCTACCTTTACTTCAAAGATAGAGATTGCATGTCTATCTAATTCAATATCAATAATTTCTCCGACAACCTCTTCTAACGGTAAAGATTTCACATCTTCTTCATGTTGCTTTGTAGCTACATGTTTAATTCTCTCTCTTAATTCAGGAATAGACAATTCCATACGATCCAGTCGTACTGTTTGTATACTCACTTGAAATTTTTCCGCTAAATCTTCATCCGTAATAAAAGGATTTGATTCGATTGTTTGTTGTAATAATTCTTGTCTTTCTTTTTTACTTCTTCTTTTCTTCATACCGCACCATCCATTTTTATGACTAGGTACTAACAGTAGTATATAATCATTGAAAGTAGAATGCAACAATTTTTTTGTTGACTCCCTTTAATCGAGCTTCTCTCCTTGGAACACACCTGTCCCATCAAGATACGTACGCAAGGCAGCGTATTGATCATTGTGCCAAAATGCTTCTGACTCTACTAGTATCGCCGCATCTTGCCTTGCTGTTTCTAACGCTCGATAATCGTGTACCATGTCAGCAACCTTAAATTCCGGTAAGCCACTTTGCTTACTCCCAAAGAAATCTCCAGGACCTCGTAATTCTAAATCTTTTTCTGACAATACAAATCCATCATTTGTTTCAGTCATTATGCGCATTCTTTCTTTTCCTGTTTCTGATTTAGGGTCTGCTATTAATAAACAATATGATTGTTCACTACCACGCCCGACACGCCCTCTAAGCTGATGAAGCTGCGATAAACCGAAACGTTCTGCATCATAAATAACCATCACAGTCGCATTCGGTACGTTCACACCAACCTCAACAACTGTTGTCGATACAAGAATTTGCACTTTATTTTCACTAAACTGTCCCATTATCTCTTCTTTTTCCTGAGACGATAATCTCCCATGCATCAATCCAACTTGGCATTTCCCTTGGTAATGATGCGTCAGCATACTATGTAAGTCGATAGCATTTTGCACATCAAGTTTCTCAGATTCTTCAATTAGAGGACAAATAACGTATGCCTGTCTTCCTTTTTTTATCTCCTTCTCAACAAAACCGAGGACGCGATCTAACATATCATGTTTTGCCCAGTATGTTTCAATCACCTTTCTCCCTGCTGGCATCTCATCGATTATTGAAACATCCATCTCTCCAAATGCAGTAATTGCAAGCGTACGCGGAATTGGTGTCGCTGTCATAAATAATACATCTGGACTTTCACCTTTCTCCCGTAAAACTCGGCGCTGCGCTACACCAAATCGATGCTGTTCATCCGTAATAACGAGACCCAACCTATGAAATATAACTTCCTCTTGAATTAAAGCGTGCGTTCCAACAAGAATATCTATTTCTCCTTGTTCTAACTTCGCTAAAATGTCTCGTCGTCTCGCACCTTTAACAGAACTTGTTAGCAGTTCCACCTTCATACCAAAATGCGAAAACGTTTCAACAAGCGACTGATAATGTTGCTCAGCTAAAATTTCTGTAGGAACCATTAAAGCACCTTGATAATGAGCTAATTTCGATGCATAAAGGCCAATCGCAGCAACAACTGTTTTCCCAGAACCAACGTCACCTTGTAATAGTCGGTTCATCCGATAAGGAGATGTCATATCTTTTAAAATTTCATCTACAACTCGGCGCTGCGCACCCGTTAACGGAAACGGCAGTGCATCGATAAATTCTTGTAATTCTACTGACGGAATCTCTTTCTTCGTCCCTTTTGAATTTTCCCTCTCCATTTTCCTCAGCGTTTGCATTTTCAGCTGAAATAAGAAAAATTCCTCATATACAAAACGGCGACGCGCTTGCTTTAAATCCTCCTGTCCTACCGGAAAATGCAAAGCCTTAAGTGCTTCATATCTTGGTAATAATTTATACCGGCCTAACAAACCATCCGGTAACACTTCGACTATAGAATCTCCATATTCCTTTAACGCTTGAGCAATAAAACGACGCATCTGTTTTACTGTAAGTTTCCCCTTTACTGAGTAAACTGGCTCCACTTCTTGTTGACGTACAACTGGCCCAAAATGAAGTTCTGATACAGCAATTGTTTGACGATGTTGATCCCATTTACCAGTAATCGTTACCGTTTCATCTAACGTTAATTTTTGCTTATAGTAAGGCCTATTAAAACATACCGCCGTAATTAAATAACGACCGACGAGAACACGAACTGTTAGACGCGATTTCTTCTTACCATAATATTGCAGCAAAGGAGCACTATGAACCTTCCCTTCAACCGTTACACGTTCATCATGCTTTACTTCAGCAAGATCTTTCATCGCATAATCTTCATAACGGTACGGAAAATGTTCTAATAGATGAGAAACTGTATAAATCCCCATCTCATGTAGTAACTCAGATGTTTCTCCTCCGATCCCCTTTACATCCGTAACAGGAACTTGTACAACATCATTCAAGATTCTCACACCCCGTCACATTATTTTCTTTATTGCATTTTATTTGAGTACCAATTAGCATCTGTAATCGCTCTCTTTCACCTTATTTATTCTATCATAGGCATTCTAAGAGAAACTACTCAAATCCCTTATATAAAACAAGTAAAAAAGAGCCTCACTATTAGCAGCAAGGCTCTTTTCTCTCTTCAATATGCTAGCCTTTTGAATAAAAACTAGTAATAAACTTCATATTACTACTTCTTATCCATTAGCAAGTAAGTAATCCATTTATTCTCAAAACGAATCTTATCTTATTCTACAGAGAAGATGAAAGAATACACTGGTTGGTTTCCAGCATGCACTTCTACTTCTGCATCTTCAAATTTCTCTTCTACAAATTCAACTAACTCCGCTACTTCTTCGTCAGTTGCATCTTCACCTTGTAGAATCGTTACGATTTCAGAATCTTCATCAATAAGCGCTTCTAGTAATTGCTTCGCAGCTCCTACTTTTTCAGCATTTGTAGATACAATTTTTCCATCTGCAATACACATGAAGTCATCTTTTTGAATTGCTACACCATCAATTTCCGTATCACGTACAGCATACGTAATTTGACCTGTTTTCACATGAGATAAAGCTTCTTGCATGTTTTCTTCATTCTCTTCTAACGTTCCAACTGGGTTAAATGCTAACATTGCTGCCATACCTTGAGGAACTGTTTTCGAACGAACAACAATAACTTCTTGATTTACAACTGATGCCGCTTGTTCTGCTGCCATTACAATATTTCCGTTATTCGGTAAAATAATGATTTTTTCAGCATTTGCTTCTTCAATTGCCTTCACGATATCCTCCGTACTTGGATTCATCGTTTGACCACCTTCGATAACTTTCGTTGCGCCGATGCTCTCAAATAAAGTTTTAATACCAGACCCCATTGCCACAGTTACGATACCATATGGTTGTTTTTCTTTCGATTGAGCTGGTTGTTCAGGAACCATAGCAGGTTCATCTAATAAAGCAGTATGCTGTTCACGCATATTTTCTACTTTAATTTTAATTAAACTACCGTATTTTTGCCCGTAGTTCATAGCGTCTCCAGGATGCTCTGCGTGGATATGAACTTTTACAATTTCATCATCAGACACAACTAGTAGAGAATCACCATATACACTAATATCTTCACGGAATTTTTGTTCAGAGAAATTATGCTCTTTCACCTTTTCAGCCTCTAATTTCACCATGAACTCCGTACAATATCCATACTTAATATCTTCTGTACTCAATTGGCTTTGTACACTACGGTGATGTTCTGCGCGTACCATCTCATTCATAGATGTTTGCGTCGGTGCATCAGAAGAAATCGTTTCTCCTTTTAAGTCAGCTAAAAATCCTTCGTATACCACTACAAGACCTTTACCACCGCTATCTACAACGCCAACTTGTTTTAATACAGGTAATAAATCTGGCGTACGATTTAACGATGCGTTTGCTTCTTTCACAACGTCTTCCATAAACAAAACAAAGTCGCGCTGTTTTTTCGCAACTGTTACTGCATATTTACCCGTTTCTCTTGCAACCGTTAAAATCGTTCCTTCAATCGGTTTCATAACCGCTTTATAAGCCGCCTCTACTCCAGCTTCTAGTGCTGCAGCAAAATCAACTGTTGTTAATTCTTCTTTTTGTTCAATGGATTTAGAGAAACCACGGAACAACTGAGATAGAATAACTCCAGAGTTACCACGAGCTCCCATTAATAATCCTTTGGCTAAACTTACGCCGACTTTACCAGCATGCTGTGAAGGATTTGCTTTCACTTCACGCGCACCTGAAGTCATAGATAAGTTCATGTTTGTACCGGTATCGCCATCTGGAACTGGAAATACGTTTAATGCATCAACAAGCTGAACATTATTTGTTAAATTATTCGCTCCTTGCATGATCATTTGTGATAAACGTTTTCCATCAATTTTTTGAATTGACACAGATTTTCCTCCTTAATGCACATTACAAGTTTATTACTTTAACTCCTTGTACGTAGATGTTTACAGAATCTACTGCTAGTCCTACAGTTTGATCTAATGTATATTTCACTTTCGTCTGCACATTATGTGCCACTTCTGAAATTTTCGTACCATAGCTCACAATAATATACATATCAATATGTACTTCATCTTCATCTTTACGAACAATAACACCTCTAGTGAAGTTTTCTTTTCGTAAAATGTCTGTTAATCCATCTTTTAACTGATTTTTTGATGCCATACCTACGATACCGTAGCAATCTACCGCGGCACCTCCAGCAATTGTTGCAATTACATCTGTACTAATATCAATTTGACCGTACTTCGTTTTAATTTCAATTGACATCTCGTTTCCCCCTTCATAAATGGTGAAAGTGAGCTAGACTACTTTAGTTACTATCATATAATCTTTTTAAAGAAAATTCCATCGTTCTTTCTTTTCACTCTCATATTTTATGTTTTAAATTACACTTTTTTATGATGAGCAAAATAGTCCATTGTTATTATACAACATGTACCACTATAATATGTCAAGCAATTTTTATGGATTTTAACTTTTCTTCATTGACATATAGTGTCAAGTAAATTTTCTTGATTTCTTTTTTCTACGGTGTTGCATTCTCTTTTTAGTTGTGTTAAATTATAGTAGTGTTTTTAGCATCGCATAAAAGACTAACATTGAAAAATTACGTATGGTAAGGTATCAAGGGAGGGAAATATAAATGGCTCGTGTTTGTGCTATTACTGGAAGAAAAGCTCGTTCTGGTAACTCTCGTTCTCACGCAATGAACGCTACAAAACGTAAGTGGGGCGCTAACCTTCAAAAAGTTCGCGTACGCATCGACGGAAAAGTTCAACGTGTTTACGTTTCTGCTAGAGCATTAAAATCTGGCAAAATCGAACGTGTTTAATAATAAAAAAAAGAGCCGATAGGCTCTTTTTTTACTATAACAATGGAAAAAGCACCGGTGATAGGTGCTTTTTTAATCTTTTTTGAAGGTATTTAACATTGCACGAACAATTCCACCAAGAAATTTAGGTAACTTAATTGTATAAAATCTCATGGTTTCCCTCCTAATCCCTATTACTCCACTTGGTCACTATATGATGTAAGGAGCAAAATTGTTTCTTCAATCAGTGCTTCTTATCAACATTAATATGCCAGAAGTAAATGAAAAAGTACCTTTTTCCTCAACGAGTTCGTTACTAATACAAAGTGTTGATCCCCACTCTATTGTTTTATTAGTAAGAGGGTACTTAAAACCAAACAATGTAATCCCTTCCACTATTTCAGTAACTGGTACAAAAGATACATAAGGAAAATTTTTATTTTCTTCAATTATATGTGTACCCACTTTTTTAACTGTTATTTCATTTTTATTGTCCACAATACACATTTCTATCTCTACTTCTAACCCTTTTAAAAGCATTTGTATATTTGCCAAACCGTGATCAAGTCTTCCACCGGTAGCACCAAAAATACGAATTAGTGCCGGCTTCTGTCCTAATGCCCAGTTGATTGCAATTTCTAAATCCGTTTGATCTTTTTCCCGCGGAACAATATGTAATTCGTTCGTTTGCTGTCCCATCCATACTAATTCTTCTTCAGTAACTGAATCGTAATCTCCAAACGCAACAGCCGGGGTAATCCCTTTCTTTAATAGACGGTATACTCCCCTATCAACCGCAGCCCACACTACTTCCTCATTCTCATATCGAGCAAAATCTGCGCAATATTCCGAAGGTCCTCCTGCCAAAATATGAATAATCATTTTTTCTTCCCCTTCCATTGTAAAAAGGCAATCTGCCATTCGGTAGATTGCCTTTTTACATATTTTTACCCTATCCTATGAATACCTTACTAGGATAAAAGTTCATCACTACCCACGAATTACGCGAATTGCTTCACCGCGGTCTTTTTGATTGTATACTGCTGATCCAGCTACAAGTACATTTGCTCCTGCTTCCACACAAAGTCTTGCTGTTTCAGCATTTACACCACCATCAACTTCAATTTCTACTTCTAGATTGCGCTCTTTCACCATGTCTGCAACTTGTTTAATTTTCGGTAATACAGAATGGATAAACTTCTGTCCACCAAATCCAGGGTTTACTGTCATAAGTAATACCATATCTATATCTTCTAATACATGCTCAATCACTGAAACTGGCGTATGTGGATTTAATACAACGCCCGCTTTAATACCGTGAGATTTAATTAACTGAATTGTACGATGCAGATGTGGACACGCCTCTGCGTGAACAGTAATAATATCCGCTCCCGCTTGTGCGAAAGTCGGGATATAGTTATCAGGATTTTCAATCATTAAATGTACATCTAATGGTAATGATGTAATTGGACGGATAGCTTCTACAATTAATGGTCCAATCGTAATATTTGGTACGAAATGTCCATCCATTACGTCAACGTGAATGTAATCCGCTCCGCCCTTTTCTACATCTTTAATCTCTTCCCCTAATTTTGAAAAATCTGCTGATAAAATCGATGGTGCAATTTTAATCATAACTAATACCTCGGCTTTCTCTCTCTAATTTCTTCTACGAATTGTTTATAGTTCTTATAGCGATATTCTGTAATCTTCCCTTCTTCAACCGCAGCTTTCACAGCACATTTCGGTTCAGAAAGATGTGTACACCCTCTAAATTTACAGTATTGGCTCGCTTCTTTCAACTCTGGAAAACAATATGTAAGATCTTCTACTTCTATATCAATGAAATCTAGTGAACTAAAACCCGGTGTATCTGCTACTAGTCCACTCCCAATTGCAATTAATTCTACGTGTCTTGTCGTATGCTTCCCGCGTCCTAAATGGGAGGAAATATCATTTGTTTTCAGCTCTAATTCTGGACGTAGCACATTAAGCATTGAAGATTTCCCAACACCAGATTGACCCGCAACAACAGAAACACAATTTTCTAAGTATGGTTTTAATATATCAATACTTTCTGACGTATTAATAGAAGTAAATAAAACATCATAACCCATCTCACGATAATCATTCGCATAAGCTTCAACAGTTGCTTTCATCTTTTCATCTACTAAATCCATCTTGCTAATACAAATAATTGGCTTAATGTTATGATATTCAATCAGCACTAAAAATCGATCTAACAGTCCAGGATTAAAATCTGGTTCTACTGCAGAGAACACAAGGATCGCTTGATCGACATTAGCAATAGGAGGTCTAACAAGTTCATTTTTTCGATCAAACACTTCAAGCACATAACCTTCAGTTGGATTATCTGCCTGAAAAACAACTTGGTCTCCTACAAGTGGTGTAATTTTATTTTTTCTAAATACACCTCGCCCACGACATTGCGTAACCCCTTCTTCATGCTGCACGTAATAAAACCCACTTAAAGCTTTTATAATTTTTCCTTCTGGCATAGAATTCTCCTTTTTTTGTATAAGGTGATGCTGAATTTAAAAATGAATGGATTTAAATTTTCCAAATAACGATTTCAAAACCTACCATATATACTTTCGCTAATATACATTAAATCTTCCATTAAATGCAAAAAAATATTTACAGCTGCATCACTTTACTAGCTTTTTGAATCATATATTTTTGCCTGCTATACCGTCCACTTTGTAGACAGCATAACAGGCAATAATAATAAGTAGACTTTCACTATTATTGAGTTGGATATGGTACTTCTTTATCAATAATCGTTACTCCATCTCGTACAATTTTATAGTGTCCCTTTGAACCTTCTTGAATTACAAATTCTAAAGAAATAGTCGCTGATTCAGTAATTGTTCTCGTTTCAACCGGTCTATCCATTTTTTGCTGCATGTCTTCTTTATAAATTTCTATTGTTTGCGGCTTTTTTTCACCTGTTACAGCAGGCTCATATGGGATAGAGATATTGTCCACTTTTACCGTTTTAGTCACTTTAGGCTTTTGACCATCAGAGATAATAATAGTTACTTTATCTCCCTCTTTTAATGGTGTACCTGGTTTTGGAAATTGCGAAATTACAAGTCCTTTTTCGACTGAATCTGAGTACTCTCGTTTTATATCTGACGTTAGTTTTCTCTCATTCAAATAACCAGTTACACTATTTTCAGTCCACCCCGAAAAGTCACCTGGTCTAATTTGATAAGGACCTTTACTTACCCAGATTTTCAGTTCTTGCTCCGCTTCTATAACCATTTGATCAGGCGTCGGAATTTGCTCTACAATTTCACCTTTCGGCTTATCATTTTCAATATAATTTACTGTAACTTGTTTATATTTTTCTTCTAACTCAGCTTTTACACTCTCAAAGTTTTGCCCTGTGAAATTCGCCATCTTACTTTTCTTTTTTCCACCTGATTGATAGATAGTAATTTTAGCGTTTTCTTTTACGACTCTTCCTGCTACAGGTTCCGTTTTTATTACATCCCCAACTTCAACATCATCTGTATATACAATATTAGGCTCCGTCACCTCAAAGCCCTTTTCTACTAACGTATTTACAGCTGTCGTGTATTTCATACCAGCCACATCAGGCACTTTCACATCTTTCGGAATAAATAATCCTGGAATAACCGTAAGCGCTAATGTTATTCCTATTGCTAAAAATAAAAATGTTGAAATTAAAACTTTAAGCCACTTGTTACTCCGTTTTTTCTTCTTATCTAACTCAGCTTCTTCTGCTCTTATCGGTTCTTCCACCTTACTCCCTTTTAAAACAATCGTTTCATCACTTACATTTTCAAATAATTGTTCTTGTTGAATAATCGGAATCGCTTTCGTCGCTTCCATATCTTCTGGTATGTAAAATGGTTGCTCATTTATCCTCTCTGGATATAGCGCAGTTTCAATATCTCGCTTCATCGCATTGGCAGATTGATATCGATGGAAAGGATCTTTTGCAGTTGCCTTTAATATAATATTTTCAACACTTTGCGGAATATTTTCATTCCATCTTTTTGGTGATGGGATTTCACTTTGTAAATGTTTTAAAGCTATAGCAACAGCAGATTCGCCAGAAAACGGTTGTCTTCCTGTTAACAATTCAAACATAACTATTCCAAGAGAATAAATATCCGATTGTTTATTTGCTATCCCGCCACGTGCCTGTTCTGGTGATAAATAATGGACTGAACCCAGTACTGAATTTGTATGTGTAATTGTTGTTGCACTTGTAGCTGTCGCAATTCCAAAATCTGTTACTTTTATTATTCCATCAGCTCGAATTAAAATATTGTGCGGCTTTATATCACGATGCACAATTTCAAAATGATGGGCGTGTGCCATGGCGGATGTTAACTGCTCCATAATATCAAGAGCTTCTCCTATAGGTAACATACCTCGCTCAATTATGTATTGCTTCAATGTTTGCCCGGGTACATATTCCATGACAAGATAATATATACCATCTTCTTCTCCGACATCATACATATTCACAATATTTGGATGCGACAACGTTGTAACAGACTGCGCTTCTCGATGGAAACGTTTAATAAACTCTTCGTTATTTGAGTAGTCGAGTCTTAATATTTTTACCGCTACATCTCGGCCAAGTATATCATCATGAGCTAAATATACATTGGCCATTCCGCCACCACCAATCATTTTCAGCAGCTTATAACGGTCATTTAAGCGTTTTCCAATCAGCACGTTGCACTTCACCTACTTTCGTTTGTCGAACCCGCATAATCAATAAGAACAAGTGTGATATTATCTTCTCCACCGCGATCATTCGCCAATTGAATGAGACGCTGCCCTTTACCTTCAAGCTGTTCATTTAACTGTAAAATTTGTTGCATATCATCAATAGAAACTTTGTTTGATAACCCATCAGAGCAAAGAAGTAATTGATCATCTTCCTCAAGCACCAACGTTTTAACATCTAATCCAACTTTTTCTTCTGTTCCTAGCGCTCTTAATAACACATTCTTTTTCGGATGATACTCTGCATCTTCCTTTGAAATTTCACCATGTCTCACAAGCTCATTTACAAGCGAATGATCTTCCGTTACAAGCGTCATTTCTCCTTCTGATACCATATAGCAACGACTATCTCCTATATGCCCTATCGTCACAAAACTTGGTGTACAAACAGCTATTATAAGCGTTGTTCCCATACCATTACATTCTACATTTTGCTGAGCGTATTCATATATGCGCTCATTAATAATCCCAACACTAGTATGTAACCATTGTTCTACTTTTTTCGGTTCATTCATATTATGCGTTTGCTTCCAATAATCATGGAATAATTGAATGGCCATCGAGCTAGCTACATCACCAGCTCGATGACCTCCCATTCCATCTGCTACTACCGCTAAAACATTTCCATCTAAATTGTGAAAAACTCCTGCACTATCTTCATTATGTTGACGAACTTTTCCTTTATCCGATAGAAATACGGCTTTCATCTCGTCACCTCGTCTCTTCTTTGCGCTCCTTCGCACGCAACTGACCGCAGGCTGCGTCAATATCATGACCTTGTTCACGGCGAATCGTTACATTCACTCCACGATCTTTTAACGTTTTCTCGAACAAGAAAATTTGCTCACGTGGTGTACGTACATAATCACGTTCAGGTACGTAGTTTACCGGGATTAAGTTTACATGACATTTTACACCTTTTAAGAGCGCAGCAAGCTCTTCAGCGTGCTCAACTTGGTCATTTTCTCCTCCAAATAATCCATATTCAAAAGTAATACGGCGCCCTGTTCTATTTACATAGTATTTAATAGCTTCCATTAAATCCGGTAATTTATAAGCACGGTTAATCGGCATTAATTTTGAACGTAATTCTGAGTTTGGAGCATGCAATGAAATCGCAAAATTAATTTGTAGTTCTTCTTCAGCAAACTTATAAATTTTCGGGATAATTCCACTCGTCGAAACAGTCATATGTCTAGCACCAATATGAAGTCCTTTTTCATGGTTAGTGATGCGTAAGAATCCCATTAAATTATCGTAATTATCAAATGGTTCTCCAATTCCCATAACAACAAGAGAGCTTACACGTTCTTCTGTTTCATCAAGCGCACGCTGAACTTCTACTACTTGCGCTACGATTTCTCCAGCTTCTAGGTTTCGTTTTAGTCCACCAAGCGTCGAAGCACAGAACGTACATCCAATACGACAACCAACTTGCGTTGTTACACAAATGGAATTTCCATATTCATGTCGCATTAATACCGTTTCAATAGAATACCCGTCATATAATTGGAATAAGAATTTAATCGTTCCATCCGAAGACGTTTGTTTTACTAACGTGTTTAAAGTAGTAATATCAAAGGAATTCGACAATTTATCACGCAATCCTTTAGAAAGGTTTGACATATCCTCATAATTTTTTACACGTTTTTTATATAGCCAGTCAAAAATTTGTCCAGCGCGGAACTTCGGTTCTCCTTGTTCCTTTAACCAATCTTGCATTTCATGAATTTGTAAAGAGTAAATTGATGGTTTCTTCGTTTCTACATTTTTCTTTTGTTTTCTTACAGTCGTTTCCATGATGCTACACCTTCTTCCTTAAACAAGCAATGTAAAAGCCATCCGTTGCAAAATAATGCGGTAAAATTTGTACTTGACCTTCATTAATATACGGACTTAATTTTTCTGGCATACGTTCTTTTATCGTAGTATCCCATTCAAATTCAGGATGTTCTTTTAAAAATTTATCTATTACTTGTTCATTTTCTATTTTCTCAATTGTGCACGTACTATAAACAAGACGACCGCCTTGTTTTAATAACGGTGCTATTTTTTCTAGTATCGCAAGTTGAATCGTCGATAATCTTTCACTATCGCCTTTATCTTTTCCTAACTTAATATCAGGCTTACGTCTAATTACACCAAATCCAGAACACGGTGCATCTACCAATATTTTATCAAACGTTTCATTTGAAAAGTGCTCTTGCACTTTTCTAGCATCTAGCGCTTTTGTTTCGACATTTTCTAACCCAAGTCGCTCTGCTTGCTGTTTAATTAAACGTACTTTGTGTGCATGTAAATCAAGAGACATTACTTTACCAGTTCCCTTTAAACGCTCAGCTATATGCGTAGTTTTACCACCAGGAGCCGCACAACTATCAAGAACTGTCTCTCCCTCATTTGGTTCTAAAGCGCGTGCTACAAGCATAGAACTTTCATCTTGAATAGAAAGAAATCCTTTTTTAAACGCTTCTGTATGCGCTACATTTCCTCTTTCAATCTGAATTGCATCATCTGACAAGTCACCACGTTTTGCTTCTATACCTTCACTTGCCAACAACTCAATCGCTTCTTCTACCGTTACCTTATCAACATTCACACGCGCTGTAGGTACAGGAGGTAACATATTTACTTCGCACATTTTCTTTGCAGTTTCTAAGCCATATGCAGAAGTCCACTCTTGTACAAGCCAAACTGGATGACTCATCGCAATTGCAAGCCGTTCTACTGGATCCTTGATTTCATCTACAGAAGGTACACCTTCTCTCTGAATCGAACGTAATACACCGTTCACCATACCAGCAATTCCTTTATGCCCGCGACGCTTTGCAATCTCAACCGCTTCATGAATAGCCGCTCTTTCTGGCACTCGGTCTAAATAAATCATTTGATATAAAGATAAGCGAAGCAATACTCTTACCCACGCCTCAACCTTCTTTTTTAAAAAAGGCTGTAAATAATAATCTAATGTGTCACGACGTTGAATCGTTCCATATACAATTTCAGTTAATAAACCAATATCTTTTCTATCAATTGCACTTTTTTCAATTAAATTATTTAAAAGTAAGTTGCTATATGCACCACTTTTTTCCACTTGAATTAAACCATCAAGAGCTAATTCACGAACATTTTGTCTCATGCATTTTCTCCTAACTTCGTTCCAATTTCAGGTTTTGTTCCACGTAAAAATTGTGAACAACTCATACGCTTTTTACCAGAAGGTTGCAATTCAGTAATTTTAACACCTGTTTCATTACTAGTTGCTACTACAAAACCATCTTCTTCGATCGCAACAATCGTACCTGCTTCAGCCGGTTCAGTTACAGGCACTTTTTCTCCCCACCATACTTTAACAACTTGTCCTGCTAAAGTTGTATAAGCAACTGGCCATGGATTCAATCCGCGAATGTGATTGTATACTTCTTCACCTGTTTTTGTCCAATCAATTTTCTCTTGCTCACGTTTTATATTGTACGCAAACGTTACTTCTTCTTCGTTTTGTTTAATCGGTTCTAACTTACCTTGAATTAATAAAGGTACTGTTTTAGATAGAAGATGTGCTCCTGCTTCACTTAATTTATCAAATAATGAGCCTGTCGTTTCACGCTCTTCAATTTCCACTTCCACTTGCGTTAAGATATCACCAGCATCCAATTTTTCTACCATATACATAATTGTAATACCTGTTTTTTCTTTACCTTCCATAATTGCATAATGAATTGGTGCACCACCACGAAGTTCAGGAAGTAAAGAAGCGTGGACATTAATACATCCATACTTCGGTGCTTCTAAAATTTCATTTGGTACAATCTGACCAAATGCAGCTGTTACAATTAAATCTGGCTCTAATGCCAATACTTTTTCATATTCATCTTTTTCACGAATTTTTAACGGCTGTAACACAGGGATACCATGTTTTTCCGCTTCAACTTTAACAGGTGTAGGTGTTAATACTTTTTTTCTACCTACTGGACGATCAGGTTGCGTCACAACACCTACTACCTCATAGCCATCTTCAATAAGACGACGAAGCACCGGCACTGAAAAGTCCGGTGTTCCCATAAACACTACTTTTATCATTTAAAAACCGCTCCTTTTAACACCTATTCTAGTTCGTTTTCTTCATAATATCTTGTCACTTTCGATGTAAATAAAACACCGTGTAAATGATCGATTTCATGTTGAATTGCACGCGCTAAAAATCCTTCCGCTTCTAATAAAAATACTTTCCCACGGCGATTTTGTGCTCTTACTTTAATATAATCCGCACGTTCTACTTCACCATAAAGTCCCGGGAAGCTTAAACATCCTTCGGGACCTACTTGTTCACCACGTTTTTCTAATATTGATGGATTGATTAACTCGATTTTCCCAGTATCATCATCGACATCAACAACCGCTACTTGCAAGCTTACACCTACTTGAGGCGCAGCTAAACCGACTCCGTCCGCAATTAACATTGTTTCATGCATATCTTTCAACAATTTCACTAACTTTTTATCAAAGTTAATTACTCTTTCGCATGGTGTTTCTAACACTTCATTTGGATGCTTTACTATTTCTAAAACTGCCATATTTCCCTCCGCTACATTAACATTGTTGGATTAAAATCAATTGAGATTTGTAGCTCTTTTTGCATTTCTGCTTGATAATGTTCATTTACCATTTTGAGCACGTTCTTTAAGTTTGGTTCCCGTTTGTATTTTATCATGCATTGATAACGATATCTATCTTTTATCCTTGGAATTGCTGAAGCAACTGGTCCTAACACCATTGTTTGCTGCGAGCAATGCGTTCGTAAATACGAGGCAATTTTTTCCGTCACTTGTACCGCTTTTAATAATTCAGGATGAGATACGGTTACGAGTACAACATAGTAATATGGAGGATATTGTCTTGTTCGTCTCATTTGCATTTCTTGGTCAAAAAACACATCATATTGTTGGTTCTTCGCTAACTCTATACTGTAATGTTCTGGCGTATACGTTTGAATCACAACTTCCCCTGGCAATTCATGTCTACCCGCTCGTCCACTTACTTGCGTCAATAACTGATATGTCTTTTCACTTGCACGAAAATCAGGTAAGTGAAGCATCGTATCTGCAGTTAAAACCCCAACAAGCGTTACTTTTGGAAAATCTAATCCTTTAGCAATCATTTGTGTTCCAAGTAATATATCTGCTTTTTCTTCCCCAAACGCCTTTAATAATTTTTCATGCATTCCTTTTCGACTTGTCGTATCTACATCCATTCGAATGACTCGCGCCTCTGGAAATAGTTTTGTAATTTCTTCTTCTACCTTTTGTGTACCTGTACCAAAGAAACGAATGTATGTACTTTGACAAGCTGGACACTCAGTTGGCATATTTTCTTCGTAACTACAATAATGACATTTTAAACGATGATTCATTTTATGATATGTCAATGAAATATCACAATGCGGACATTGTACAACATACCCACAATCACGGCACATAACAAATGTAGAATGACCTCTTCTATTTAAGAAGAGTACCATCTGTTCTTTCTTTTCTAATCGATCTGCTATTTTTTCATGCAGCGCCTTAGAAAACATTGATCGATTCCCGTCACGAAGTTCTTCTCGCATGTCAACAATCTCTACCGTTGGTAAAGCTTGTTCATTCATACGTTTTTCCATTGTTAGTAGTTCATAAACACCTTTTTTCGCCCTTGCAAACGATTCAAGTGTTGGTGTCGCACTACCAAGAACGATAGGACATTTATGGTATTGCCCTCTCCAGACAGCCACATCTCTTGCATGATACCTTGGATTATCTTCTTGTTTGTAACTTGATTCATGCTCTTCATCAATAATAATAATCCCTAAATTCTCAAAAGGCGCAAAAACGGCTGAACGCGCACCAACTACAACTTTCACTTCTTTTCTTAAAATCTTACGCCACTCGTCATACTTTTCTCCAACAGACAACGCACTATGAAGAACTGCAACTTGCGAGCCAAACCTACCTTTAAAACGATTCACCATTTGGGGTGTTAGTGCAATTTCAGGAACAAGAACGATAGCTTCTTTTCCTTTCTCGAGCACTGCTGCTATAGATTGTAAATATACTTCTGTCTTTCCACTTCCTGTAACACCATATAGTAAAAATGGATTATAAGTTTCATTTGTAATTGATGATAAAATCGGTGTAATAACTTGTTTTTGTTCCTCCGTAAGTGGCAATGGTTTCGTTTGTTCAAAACCATCATCGTCATACGGATTTCGGTATACTTCCACATACTTTTCTGAAATGAATCCCTTTTTAACAAGTGCTTTTATTGGAGCATCTGTTATTTGTAACTCTTCTGTAATTACTTTCAACGGTACACTTTTATAATTTTCCACAAAATAATAGAGTACATCTTGTTGTTTTTTACTTTTCAGTTCAAATGCCGCTAATTCTAATTTATCTTCTGGCAACTCCGGCTGAACAACTCTTTGCTTCTTCTTTTGTACTTTATCTTTCACTTGATAAACGACTTCAACCGTACCATTTTTAATTTCTTGTTGAATAGTCCGGTATAAATGTGGCTGTTGCTCGATTACTTCAAAATCAATTGCTTCTTTATCCTGAAATAAATATAGTATTTCAGGTGCTATTTCTTCCTGTTTACAAAGTTGTAGACGTTTTTTATACGTTGCTTTTATCGCAGTTGGAAGCATCACTTGAAAAGCTGAAATCATGTAGCATAACGTTTCACTTGTAAGCCAATATCCAAGTTTTAATAATTCATCATTTAAAACCGGTGTTACATCTAATATTTCATGGATCGTCTTTAACTTCTTACTTTCTACATCCACCGAATCTTTAATCCCAATAATAAAACCTTGCAATTTTCTTGGCCCAAACGGAACTACTACCCGCATTCCTGTCTGTACAATATATTCCCATTTTTTAGGGATAATGTAATCAAATGGTCGATCTGTCTGACGGGCAGGTACATCAACAATTACACTTGCAAATTTCATAAACGATCATCTTCTAACATCATTTCAATTTGCTTTAATATTTCACGAGCTACCTCTTTTTTCATTAAAAGTGGCAACTCAATAACTTTTCCATCTTTTCTATACATCGTTACAATATTCGTATCCGTGCCAAATCCAGCTCCTTGCGCTTTTACATCATTCGCGACAATCATATCTGCATTTTTCTCACGTAGTTTTTTCGTTGCATATTCCTCTACATTTGTCGTTTCAGCAGCAAAACCGATAAGTAACTGTTTATCCTTTTTCTGACCTAACGTTTTTAAAATATCCACCGTTCTTTCGAGTTCAATGACAGCATCACCATTTTGCTTTTTCATTTTATTATCATGAACATATTTCGGACGATAATCTGCAACTGCTGCTGTTTTAATGACAACGTCTACGTTTTGATAATGTTGAAGAACTGCTTCTAACATATCTTGTGCAGATTCCACTTGCACTGTCGTTACATGTAACGGTGGATTTAATGCTGTCGGTCCTGAAACGAGTATAACATCAGCGCCTAAATTCGCCGCCACTTCTGCAATCGCATACCCCATTTTTCCAGAAGAAAAATTCGTCATAAAACGAACTGGATCAACCTTTTCACGTGTTGGGCCAGCAGTTATTAATATTCTTTTTCCCTGCAATGGTTTGTGTTCTGAGAAAGCTTCCTCTAACCGTGCGATAATCGCTTCAGGTTCTTCTAGTCGTCCCTTTGCTACATATCCACATGCTAAAAAGCCTTCCCCAGGCTCAATAAACGTATATCCTAGCGTTTTCAATGTCATCATATTTTTTTGAACAATTTTATTTTCATACATATGCACATTCATAGCAGGCGCAATCCATACCGGAGCTGCAGTAGCTAACAAAGTAGTTGTAATCATATCATCTGCAATACCACCAGCTAACTTTCCAATACAATTGGCAGTAGCAGGTGCGACAAGTACAACATCCGCCCAATCTGCTAAATCAATATGAGCAATAACAGCCGAGTCTTTCTCATCAAATGTATCCGTATATACATCATGGCGAGAAAGTGCTTGGAATGTAAGAGGCGTAACAAACTTCATTGCCGACTCACTCATCATTACTTTTACAATCGCGCCAGATTGTGTCAATTTACTCGTTAACGCAGCTGCTTTAAAAACCGCAATGCCTCCTGTTACACATAGAAGTATCTTTTTCCCTTTTAGCATATGACTCGTCCTCTTTCTTTTTCAAACTTATAATACTGAAATAGAATTCCCAGCTCGTCAGTACCAATATTTCATTCCTTTCGTAAAAAAATAACAACCTACTTGTAAATAGGTTGTTACCGTTACATAGAAAATTATAAAGTCTATGTTTTATTTTGTCGAAGGCAAAGGCTTATTCAGCAACTTTATCTTCACTTGGTACGTAGCTTAATACTTCCGCATCGATTTCTTCTAATGCTTTACCTACACACTTATGAGAAACCGGTTGCTCTACAACACAGTTATTAGCAAGTTGCATTTCACGTGCACGCTTTGCAGCCACTGTTACTAGTGTGTATTTAGAATCGATTTTTTGTAGTAATGAGTCAATTGATGGATTTAACATAATTATAGACCCTCCGTCATTTCTTTATAATATTTTGCTACCCTTTCGCGGCGGCAATGTTCGCCAACCACAATTGCTTTAATTCTATCACAAGCTAATTCAACTTGATCGTTTTCTACTACATAGTCGTAAGCGTCCATCATCTCGATTTCTTCTTTCGCTACAGTTAAACGATTTTCAATAACATCTTCAGTCTCTGTACCACGGCCGACAATACGGCTCTTTAGTTCAGATAAACTTGGAGGTGCTAAGAAAATAAATACACCTTCTGGGAAAGCTTTCTTAACTTGAATTGCTCCTTGCACTTCAATTTCTAAGAATACATCTTTTCCTTCTTGTAATGTTTTTTCAACATAGTCAATCGGTGTTCCGTAATAATTACCTACGAACTCAGCCCACTCAAGTAATCTTTCATTACGAATCATTTCCTCGAATTCTTCTCTTTCTTTAAAGAAATAATCCACACCATCTACTTCACCTTCACGCGGCTTACGTGTCGTTACTGAAATAGAGTACTGAAAACGTGTATCCTCATGGCTAAACAGCTCTTTACGAACCGTTCCTTTTCCAACCCCAGAAGGCCCTGAAAGAACGATGAGCAATCCTCTTCTACTTCTCATAAATATGTAAAACCTACCCTTCCTCACTTAAATCTTCTTTATTATTCAAACGATGTGCAATCGTCTCTGGTTGAATTGGACTTAATACAACATGCCCATCATCCATAACAATAACCGCCCTTGTTTTTCTCCCATACGTAGCATCAAGCAAAGCATTATGTTCGCGTGCTTCCTGTACTGTTCGTTTAATAGGAGCTGACTCCGGACTTACAATAGCAATAATTCGATGAGCAGATACAATATTTCCGTATCCAATATTTAAAAACCGCATGGCCATAGTTTGCGCCTCCTAGTAAGTCTATCCGATTTCTCCACCACGTATAACTTTATATATTTTTTGAAAGCTACTCAATATTTTGTACTTGTTCACGAATTTTTTCAAGGTTATTTTTCATTTCTACAACATATTTTGAAATTGTTAAGTCATTTGCCTTAGAACCAATCGTATTAATTTCTCTATGCATCTCTTGCACGATGAAATCCATTTTTCTTCCAACAGGTTCTTCAATCTGCAATGTTTCATGAAATTGCTCTAAATGACTTTGCAAACGAACTAACTCTTCATGAATATCACAACGCTCTGCAAAGATTGCGACTTCTGTTAGCAATCTTTGTTCATCTAACTCTTGATTATGTAATTCTTTTAAGCGATTTTCTAATCGTTCACGATATTTTTGTGTAACAATTGGTGCATGTGGAATAATTGCATTTACACAATTGCTAATCTCTTGTAAACGATACGCTATATCTTTATGTAATCGTTCTCCTTCGCCATCTCTCATCGTTTTCAACATATGAGCAGCTTGACGAACAGCCTCATATAAACTGTTCTCAAAATGTTCATTTACATTTTCTATTTCTTCAATTGCTGTTACTTCTGGCATTGCCATTAATTGCTCGAGTGTAATAGAATCTTGTAATTGAAACTTTCCTTTTATATCTTCCATCATCGATTGGTACTGCTCAAGAAGTGACCAATTCACACTTAATTTTCTTTCAACAAGTCCTTCACCTGCTATACTAATAGACACCTCAATGCGTCCACGTCGAACTTGCTGTGCAATTATTTTACGAATTTTGTCCTCAAATACCATCATTTGCTTAGGAAGTCGAATACTCATCTCTAAAAAACGGTGGTTCACCGATTTCATTTCTACTGTAATTTGAAAAGTATCACTTTCTACTTTCGATCTTCCAAACCCTGTCATACTAGAAATCATTTTTATCACATCCAAGCCATAAAATAACTCAATGAAAAAGGTAATAGAGACAAGGCTCTACTACCTTCTGTAAATTATATCACATTTTCATAACATTGACTATTTCAAGTTTAATCCCTTCTTATATAACATTGGCTTTTTCTTTTTCGCCTTTTTCCCTGTTAATAAAGAACCTACTAGTAAGAAAGTCGGAATTGATGACAAACCTCCAATTAATAACCAATCTCTTGCTTGTATCGGCATTGTGCTAAAGATCGGTTGTAACGGTGGATAATATATAACCACTAGCATGAGTAGTAACGAAATGATAACCGCCCCTACTAAATACACGTTCCCAAATGGATTGCGGTGAAAGACAGAATGCTCACTACGACAATCAAATACATGAATAAGCTGAGCAAGTACCAACGTCGCGAACGCTACAGTTTGTGCATATTTCAGTTCATTTGGATGTTGGTTATACGCAATAATAAACGCTACTAACGTCACTGCCCCAATTAAAAACCCTCGACTTATTATTTTCCACGCAAGCCCTCTAGCGAATACCCCTTCTTTCGGGTGGCGCGGCGTTCTCTTCATCACATCTCCTTCAGCCTTATCCAAACCTAATGCCATCGCTGGTAAACCATCAGTAACTAAGTTCACCCATAAAATTTGAATAGGAACCATCGGCAGTGGTAATGCAAGTAACATCGCAAATAACATGACTAAAATTTCTCCAACGTTTGACGCCAATAAGTAGCGAATAAACTTACGTATGTTCTCGTATATATTTCTTCCTTCTTTAATTGCTGATTTAATTGTAGCAAAATTATCGTCTAGTAAAACAAGTGAAGAGGCCTCTTTCGCAACATCTGTCCCTGTAATTCCCATCGCTATCCCAATATCCGCTGTTTTTATAGCTGGAGCATCGTTCACTCCATCGCCTGTCATGGCTACTATATGTCCTTGATTTTGCAGTGCCTTAACAATTTTTAATTTATGCTCAGGTGATACACGAGCGAATACATACGTATCTTCTACAACATTTTCTAATTCCTCCACATCCATATTCGCGAGTTCTACGCCTTCAACAACGCGTCCATCTGGTGGCAAAACTCCTAATTGTTCAGCAATCGCCATTGCTGTCACTTTATGATCACCTGTAATCATTACCGTTCGAATACCAGCTTCTTTACACTCTTTTACCGCCTGCGCCACTTCTGGCCTTGGCGGGTCAATCATACCTTGTATCCCAACCAACATAAAATCTTTTTCAACGTCTCTTTCATGTTCAATAGAATCCGTGACTTTTAAAGGTTTAAACGCAACTGCAATTGTTCGAAGCGCTTGACTACCTAAGCTATGAATAGCCGCCTGTACTTCTCTTCTATATAACTCACTTAACGGCTGCTGCTTATCCCCCCATAAAATCGTTTGACTCATTTGCAAAAGAACGTCCGGTGCTCCCTTCGTAACAATAAACTTCTTCCCCTCTCGATCTCGTACAATAACACTCATCATTTTTCGAGTTGAATCAAATGGAAATTCACGAATAATTTCAAATTTCCCTTTCAATGCCTCACGTGTAATCCCAGCTTTCATTGCTGCAGCTACAAGCGCTCCCTCTGTTGGATCTCCATCTAATACGTACGCCTTTTTCTTTTGAATAATATTTGCATTGTTACATAGTGAACCAAATGTAAGTAGCTGATAAAGTGCTTTTGTCTTAGCTGGATTCACTTCTATTTCACCTTTCATAAAAGAGCCATTAGGTTCATATCCTTGCCCTGTCACTTTCCACAATTCTCCGCCTGACCACATATGTGTTACCATCATTTTGTTTTGCGTCATTGTCCCCGTTTTATCAGAACATATAACGGAAGCACAACCTAACGTTTCTACGGCTGGTAACTTTCGTACAATTGCTCTCTTTTTTATCATACGCTGTACACCAAGTGATAAAGCTACTGTAACAATTGCTGGCAACCCTTCTGGAATAGCCGCAACAGCTAGCGATACGCCAGCTAAAAACATATGATATACTTCATTCCCTTGATACACACCAGCCAATACAACGAGCGCTGTCAAAATAAGAGCTACAATAATTAATATTTTTCCGAGCTGTTCTAACCTTCTTTGCAGTGGTGTTTCCATTTGCTCTGCATTTTGTAACATATTTGCAATTTGACCCATCGCTGTATTCATACCAGTTGCTACAACGACACCTGTTCCAGATCCTCGCGTAATCATTGTCCCCATAAAAGCCATATTTTTTTGATCACCAATTGCAACCTCTTGCCCTTGCAATGCTTCTACCTTCTTTTGCACAGGTACGGACTCCCCTGTCAAAGCAGACTCTTCAATATATAAACTTGATGCCTCAACAAGACGCACATCAGCCCCAATACGATCACCACTGGAAAACTTAATAATATCACCTAAAACAAGTGCTTTAGATGGTGCTTTTACCCACTTTCCATTCCGCATTACAGTAACTTGTGGAGCAGCTAGTTCCTTTAAAGCTTCCAATGATTTTTCAGCTTTTCTTTCTTGAAAAAAGCCGAGAATACCATTGATAATAACAATGGCAACAATAGCAATAGAATCAATGTATTCACCTAAAAACGCAGAAACAATTGTTGCTCCAAACAAAACGAGTACCATGAAATCTTTAAATTGCGCTAAAAATACCATTAGTGCAGAAGGCCTTTTTGCTTCTTCTAATTCATTTGTACCAAATTTCTTAATTCGCCCTTCTGCTTCTTTCTCCGTAAGTCCAACCTTTACATTCGTATTCGTTCTTTCTTCCACTTCATGTGCTCGCATTCCATACCAGTTCATCCTGCCATCGACCTCCTGATTCCAGACATACTCTATTGAAAGCTTATTCAGCCTCGTCCAAAAAAATGCTATAATTAACTTTTAGTTAGAAAGGAGTGTTCATTAATGGCATTCGATGGATTATTTACAAGAGCGATTACACATGAAATTGAAAATTCTCTTTACACGGGAAGGATTTCCAAAATATACCAACCTTCAAAATACGAGATTTTATTACATATTCGAGCGAATGGAAAGAACCAAAAACTAATTCTTTCATCTCATCCTACATATGCGCGTATGCACTTAACGAATCAAAACTACGATTCGCCAGCAATACCGCCGATGTTTTGTATGCTTCTTCGTAAACATTTAGAAGGTGGATTTATTGAAAAAATTGAACAAATCGACTTAGAACGGATTATCCAAATTACAGTTCGCAGTCGTAATGAAATCGGAGACGAATCATTAAAAACATTAGTAATTGAAATAATGGGAAGACATAGCAACATTATCTTATTAGATACGAAAACAAACGTGATTTTAGATAGCTTAAAACACGTTTCATTAGCCGTAAACCGTCACCGAACTGTATATGCTGGTGCTGAGTACGTCGCGCCACCAGCCCAACATAAAATCAATCCTCTGCAAATTGAAACCGCAGATGATTTTATTAGACCGCTAGACTTTCTATCTGGAAATATGGATAAACAACTCGTCGGGGCTTTCATGGGAATATCCCCATTATTTGCAAAAGAAGTAGTAAAGAAAGCCGGTATGGTAAACGAGAAAGCATTATCAGAAGCATTTTTCTCTATACAAACACCATTACTATCTCATGCATATACACCAGCAATGATTACTGCAAATGGAAAAGAATTCTTTTATCTTTTCCCTCTTACACACTTGCAAGGAGAAGAAAAAACATTCTCATCAGTGAGCGAATTGTTAGATCGTTTCTTCTTTGGCAAAGCAGAACGTGATCGTGTAAAACAACAAGCTCATGATTTAGAACGCTTTATGCAAAACGAAAAAAATAAAAACGAGAAAAAACTCATTAAACTCGAAAAAACACTGCAAGATGCCGGAAAGGCAGATAAATATCAACTATTTGGAGAACTACTTACAGCCAATATGTACGCTTTGAAAAAAGGGGATAAAGATATTGAAGTCGTTAACTATTACGACGAAAATAGCGGAACTGTAAAAATTACATTAGATCCTTTAAAAACACCATCTGACAATGCGCAACGCTATTTCCAAAAGTACCAAAAAGCGAAAAATTCAGTTGTTATTGTAGAAGAACAAATCGAAAAAACAAATGAAGAAATTCTTTATTTTGATAGCTTACTTCAACAAATGGAAGCTGCTTCTTCAAAAGATATTGAAGAAATTCGTGAAGAATTAGCTGAAGAAGGTTATGTGCGCAATCGCAAAAAGAAAAACACAAAGAAAAAACCTACTAAACCAGTATTAGATAAATATTTAGCAAGTGATGGTACAGAGATTTTCGTTGGTAAAAACAATAAACAAAATGATTATTTAACAACGAAGTTTGCCCGCCGTGATGAAATTTGGTTACATACGAAAGACATACCTGGCTCTCACGTTGTCATTCGTTCTTTAGAGCCTGCTGAAGAAACTTTACTAGAAGCTGCCAAAATTGCTGCGTATTACAGTAAAGCGAAAGAGTCTAGCTCTGTACCTGTTGATTTCACCAAAATACGCCATGTCAAAAAACCGAGTGGTGCAAAACTTGGTTTTGTTACGTACGACAATCAGCAAACCGTATATGTAACACCAGATGCTGATATTGTAATGAAATTAAAAGCGTAAATAAAAAATGCGTTGCTTATAAGCAACGCATTTTTTATTTATTTTCAATTTAGTTGCTATATCCATTCCATATTGTCAAAAAAATTGACAGTGTCATTTTACATTTGTATAAATTTTTTAAAGCATGTAAATAAAGTACAAGTGTAACTCCAATCAATATTTTTTCATCCCCCTGCTATTTATTGAAGCAATCTGAATTTTATAAACAAACCGTCTCCCGCAAATGGCGGGCTATTTTCTTATCTCCCTTAAAATATATGTTTTCCCTACTATCCTTTCTTCAAATATACATTTTGGCACACTATTTGCTTTATTAAATACTGTGAATAGGGGGAATTAACATGACTTTAAAAATTAATAAAATCCAAAATCAACTACAAAACTATGAAATTGACGGGTTACTCATTACCAAAAAAGAAAATCGCCAATATGCAACAGGCTTTACAGGTAGTGCTGGCGTCGTCTTAATCTCTGCGGATAAAGCTGTTTTTATAACTGATTTTCGCTATGTAGATCAAGCGAAATCACAAATAAAAGATGCTGAAATTATTATGCATACAGGAAATTTAGAAAAAGAAATTGCAAATCAAGTATCAAAATTAAACATTCAAAAACTCGGAATTGAAGAGAACAACATGACATTGCAACAATATAAAAACTTACAAAAATGCGTACATGTGGAAATGGTTCAAGTGTGCGAAATCATCGAAAATATTCGTATTATTAAAGACATGCCGGAAATAGAAACAATGAAAATCGCAGCTAATATTGCTGACGAAGCATTTCACCACATCATTACGTTTCTAAAACCAGGAATAAGTGAAAATGATGTACGAGATGAGTTAGAATTTTTCATGCGAAAAAAAGGGGCTACATCCTCTTCATTCCAAATCATTGTAGCTTCTGGCGTTCGTTCTTCACTTCCTCATGGAGTTGCATCAAATAAAATAATCGAGCGAGGCGACATCGTTACATTAGATTTCGGTGCACTTTACGATGGATATTGTTCCGATATAACTCGTACTGTAGCAATCGGAGAACCATCAGAAGAATTCAAAAAGATATACAATGTTGTACGAGAAGCGTTAAAACGTGGAACTAAAGCAATTAAGCCTGGAGAAACTGCGAAAAGTATCGATGATATAACGAGGAATTACATTACAGAACATGGATACGGTCAATACTTTGGACACTCTACCGGGCACGGTCTTGGGTTAGAAATACATGAACCACTTCGCCTATCCTAAGAAAGCAAGACAACTTTACAAGAAGGTATGGTTGTTACAGTTGAGCCGGGCATTTACATACCGAACTGGGGCGGTTGTAGAATTGAAGATGATATTGTCATCACCAAAGGTGGTTATGACGTTATTACAAAATCAAATAGAGAACTAATTGTAATCCCTTGTTAATATTATGAAGGTTTAAACAAAACTTTTTTTTGCACATAGAATTCCTTCTCTGGAGTATTCATTTAAAGAGGGGGAATTTTAATTGAATTTTGTAATTGATAAATTGGAGGGTTTACATGTAGAATTTTCAAAGCTTGTTTCCATGATGAATTACGCTCGCTATACAACAATGCAAGCAGTGGAAAGTTTAACAATTGAAGAACTTGATTATTTATATGATAAGGAAGCAAATTCAATTGGCATGTTATTGTATCATATGGCTGCTATTGAATTTTACTACCAGATTCATACTTTTGAAGACCGTGAACCAACGGAGGCTGAATTAGAACGCTGGTTACCTGGCATTGAATTAGGCGATCTTGGACGTGAGAAAATAAAAGGAAACGCTATAGAATTTTACATAAATACATTACAAGAATTACGTTCCAAAACAATCGAGACTTTTCAATCGTTACCTGATGAATGGTTATTTAAAACGACAGACTTTTGGTATGACAAACCAGCAAATAACTATTTTAAGTGGTTTCACGTTCTTGAAGATGAAATCAATCATCGTGGACAAATTCGTTTAATTAAAAAGATGCAAAAAGCTCATGCAGTAAAATGAGGAAATGCTACCGAATAAGGTGGCATTTTCTTTTATTCATTAACGAATAGCTTTTCGTTTATTATTTTAGTGACTACCACTACCAACATTAAAATGCATATTAAATATAGCATTTTCGAAATAAACAACCACCCTTGAAACATTACAATTCCATCTATTATCTCATTTCCTTTCCATAACAAAAACGGAATTGTGCTGATTATAATGACAAATTCGATGCTGAAAACCATTTTCTTTTTTCGACTATATGCTTTCCATTTATTCCAGGGATACATAGGTGCAAAAATCAATACTCCTATACATAATATAACTGGTACCCATTCACTTTTTAAAAATTGCCCTGAAATAACTGATAATAGTAAACAAACGAGCACACCATAATATCCTATTTTTTCTCTCATTCTTACTACCTCCATTCTATCCTCTCTTTAATATGTAACTCCATATTCTTATCGTGAACCTAAGAAAAATAACAACTACAATTACAATATAAAGACCTTTTGCAGAAGACATCCATTCTTGAAAAATAGACATTTTCTCCATCTGTTTCTGTCCTTCTATTAAAATAAACCCTATGAAAAATGAGCAAACAACAATGATACCTATCATAATTCCAATGCTTTTCTTACTATGTTGTTTCATGTCATCCCATCGGTATAACAGTATAAAAACAAACCCAAAAAGAGGGGTGATACTTATCCATTCATTGTTTGTAAATAGATTTAAAATGATTAATGGACTACAAGAAATAATAAATCCCCAAAAACCAATTTTTTTGCACATACGCCCTCCTCTAATTCCATTTTTAGGATTAATTGTATTGCATCATCCATTTTTTATTCTTACCATTACAGTACATGAAATTTCACTTTTTTTCTTTTTCTATACTCACATACTTTCACTGCTTTCATACAATAAACTACACGAATGCCTAAGGATGTGAATGTTATGGGAGTTGAATTAACGCTATTACACGCTCTCTATGTTATTTGCTTACTCACTATTATTACCTTTTTTATTCTCCGGAAAGATACGACGATTATTTGTATCGTTTTTATCTTTTTATTAGCATTAACTGCTACAAGTTCTATCCCTCTTGCCGTTAGCGGTATTTTTCAAAGTTTCATTTACGCTATTACTGAGCTATTACCAACTATATTAATTATCTCTATTATCGTATCAATGAGCAATCTACTCGTTCATACTGGCATAAATGATACGATGATTTCACCATTTACAAAGATGATTCGTACCCCTGCACTTGCCTACTGGATCATCGGCCTTTTAATGATGACAATTTCTTTCTTTTTTTGGCCTTCTCCAGCTGTCGCCTTAATGGGAGCTATTTTATTCCCCGTCGCTGTACGCGTCGGTCTTCCTCCAATTGGGGTTGCCATTGCTATGAACTTATTCGGACACGGCATCGCCTTATCTGGCGACTTCGTTATTCAAGGTGCACCGAAATTAACTGCAGACGCGGCTGGTCTTCCTGTTTCCAGCGTCGTTTCTGCCAGTGTTCCCCTCGTTATCGTGATGGGCGTTGTTACAACTTCTGTCGCTTTTTTCTTCTTACGAAAAGAATTTGATACAGGATTATCGTTGCAAGACTCCCCTGCATCAACGGAACCATCTAAAACTACTATTTTATTATCTCCTCGCATAAAGAAATGGCTCGCTATATGTATCCCTATCGTATATATCATCGATATCCTTTGCATGATTCAATTTAAACTACAAGGAAGCGATGCAACAGCACTTATCGGCGGAACGACTGTTATTATGATTATCATCATTTCCCTCATCGCCTACAAAGGTAATGGACTAAATAAAACAACCGATTATTTTATAGAAGGGCTCCAATTTGGATTTAAAATCTTTGGTCCAGTTATTCCAATTGCTGCACTCTTTTATTTAGGAGATAGCGGTTTTGTGAAAATTATCGGAGACTATTTACCGAAAGGTTCACATGGAATCATTAACGACTTAGGGATTGCCTTATCTCAAACTGTTCCTTTAAATCAATACGTATCGGCGGGAACATTAACTATCGTTGGTGTCATAACAGGATTAGATGGATCTGGCTTTTCTGGTATATCACTTGCTGGTTCAATTGCCAATCTTTTCGGAACAGCACTTGGGCATGGAACAGCTACATTAACAGCACTCGGGCAAATTGCTGCCATATGGACCGGAGGCGGGACTTTAATTCCTTGGGCGCTTATTCCTGCCGCTGCCATTTGTAAAGTGGATCCATTTGAACTCGCACGCCGAAACTTTTTACCAGTTTTGATTGGCTTAATTGTCACCACGATCGTTGCGATGTTTATTCTATAGCGTAAGCAAGTTTTCTCTTGCTTACGCTTTTTATTATGAAATCCAGTGACTTTCTAAAGGGATTATCTACATGTTAGCGAAGTTATATTAAGAGAATATTTATTTAAAAAACGTTTACGAGGAACAGATTACTTCCATTAGAAAAGGGGACATAACTATGAATGAATTGATTTTCGTCTTATTAATTTGTCCATTACTTATCTTTATCGTTTCTGTTATTGGAACACGCAAGACGAAAACGTATTACGTAATGCCGATTGTAACGTTTGCTAGTTTTTTAATAATAGGTGTTATCGCCTTCACTCCAAAATTCTTCTTTTGGGTTGGCATGTACAGCATCTTCTCATTTATTGTTTCTTATATGACTCTATTGTTTGTAAGAGGATATGAGCTTGCAGAAAGCGCTAAGTAGTTTTTAGTAGAAAGATTATAATATGAATTTTCTTTAATATCGATAGGACTTTACTTGAATTTTTAACAATGATAAAAAAGACGACTGCGTTCCCCCGCAGTCGTCTTTTTTTATGTTACGCTGTGATCCAAGCTTCGTCAGCTGGATTTTTACGCCACTCTTGTAATTTTTTCGTTTCAGCTTGTCCGATCATACCTTTTTCTGCTGCAACTTCAGTTAATGCACTGTAATCACTTAAAGAATATGATGCTACGTTAGCTGCTTCTAATTTTTCTTTTCCTGACTCTAGCTCGTATGTGAAGATTGATACGATTCCTAATACTTCACAGCCAGCTTCGCGAAGTGCTTCTACACACGTAATTGCACTACCACCAGTTGAAATTAAGTCTTCTACTACTACTACTTTTTGACCTTTTTCAGCTTTTCCTTCAATTTGGTTCCCTTTACCGTGACCTTTTGCTTTACTACGTACGTAGCACATTGGTAAATCCATACGACCGCTTACCCATGCAGCGTGCGCAATACCAGCAGTTGCTGTTCCTGCAATAACTTCTACAGTTGGGAAGTGCTCTTTAATTAACTCTTCTAATCCAGCTGCAATCGCTTGACGTACTTTTGGATAAGATAAAGTTAAACGGTTATCACAATAAATTGGTGATTTCATACCTGAAGACCAAGTGAATGGATCATTCGGTTGTAAAAATACTGCTCCAATTTCTAATAAATGCGATGCGATTTCTTTTTTCATACTGTTACACCTTCCCACTGTTGTTTTACTGTTTTATACGCTTCAAGCGGATTTTCTGCTTTCGTAATACTGCGTCCAACTACGATGTAGCTTGAGCCAAGTTCCCTCGCACGTTTCGGTGTTGCTACGCGCACTTGGTCATTAACATCATCACTTGCAAGACGAATCCCCGGTGTTACTGTTACAAATTCATTTCCGCATACTTCACGTAATTTTGGAACTTCAAGTGTTGAACAAACAACGCCATCAAGTCCACTGTCTTTCGTTAATTTTGCATAATGAGCAACCGCTTCTTCTAACGTTTTCTCAATGCCAATCTCTTTTTTCATCATAGCTTCCGAAGTGCTTGTTAGTTGTGTAACTGCAATACAAATCGGTCTCTCTTTTCCTTCTTGCTTACCTTCCTCTAATCCCTCAATCGCAGCTTTCATCATGCTACTTCCCCCAGCAGCATGAACATTTACCATATCAACATCTAGACTAGCTAGGCTACGCATAGCGCTTTTTACTGTATTCGGAATATCATGAAGTTTTAAATCTAGGAAAATCTTATGTCCTTTTTCTTTTAAGTACGTAATAATTGCAGGGCCTTCTTTGTAAAATAACTCCATACCTACTTTGACAAATAACTCTTCCCCTTCAAAGTGGTGTAAGAATTGTTCTACTTCTTGTTTCCCTGGAAAATCTAGTGCAACGATTAACGACTGTGACATGTTTGCTTCCAGCTCCTTCCTTGACATTCCGAAATATGATCAAATCCTAATTCATCTAGTAATGCTGGTAACTCTTCAATAATTGTCGGACATACGAACGGATCGATAAAGTTCGCTGTACCTACTGCAACTGCGCTTGCGCCAGCGTAGAAGAATTCAATTACATCTTCCGCTGTTTCAATACCGCCCATTCCGATAATTGGAATGTTAACCGCTTGGCTTACTTCATGTACCATGCGAATTGCTACTGGCTTAATCGCAGGACCTGATAATCCGCCTGTACGGTTTGCTAAAATTGGTTTAGCTGTTTTTAAATCTAGACGCATACCAAGCAATGTATTAATCATCGTTAAACCATCTGCACCTGCATTTTCAATCGCTTTTGCAATTTCCACTATGTTTGCCACGTTCGGTGACAATTTCACGTATACAGGTACTTCAGAAACCTCTTTTACTCGCTTCGTTAAATCAGCAGCAATTTCAGGATTTGTACCAAAGGCGATACCACCTGTTTTTACGTTTGGACAAGAAATATTTAATTCTAGTGCATGGACATTAGGCGCTTTAGAAATTTCCTTCGCAACCGCTACGTAATCCTCAGCCTGTGAGCCTGCAACGTTCGCAATAATTGGAAGGTCAAATTGTTCTAACCATGGTAATTCCGAATTCATTACTTTGTCTAATCCCGGGTTTTGAAGTCCGATTGCATTTAACATGCCGCCTGGTGTTTCAGCAACACGAGGCGTTGGATTTCCATAACGTGGTTGTTCTGTCGTCGCTTTAATCATGATTGATCCTAGTACACTTAAATCGTAAAACTGTGCATATTCACGACCAAATCCAAAGCATCCAGATGCCGGTATAATTGGATTTTTTAATGATAATCCTGGTAATTCAACTTGCAATCTGTTCATAGTACAACCTCCCCGATTGGAAATACTGGTCCGTCGCTACACACCTTCTTGTAAGAATGTCCACTTGGATCTTCTTGTAAGTGGCATACACATGCGAAACAAGCTCCAATACCACAGCCCATACGCTCTTCTAATGAAATATATGCTTTTTTCTCTTTGTAACGTCCTTCTAATGCACGAAGCATCGCTAACGGGCCACATGAATAAAGAATGTCAAAGTCGATTCCGTAATTATCAATTACATCTGTGACAAATCCTTTTGTACCGTGTGTACCGTCTACTGTCGCAACGTACGTATCACCAAGTTCTGCAAATTTTTCTTCATAGAAAACAACATCTTTCGTTTGAAAACCTAAGATGTGAATCACACGTACACCCTTTGCAACGAGGCGCTGTGATAATTCATAAAGTGGTGGTACACCAATTCCCCCGCCTACTAGTAAAGCTGTTTGACCAGCTTCTGCTTCTTCTACAGGAAAACCGTGTCCTAATGGTCCTAGTACATCTATCATTTCACCTTGTTTTCTAGTTGCTAATGTTTTTGTCCCTTGTCCTTCGGCACGATATAGCATTGTAAATTCGTTCTTCTCTTGATCTACATTACAAATACTAATTGGGCGGCGCAGAAGGGGCGCAATGCCCTCTGCTACCTTAATGTGTACAAACTGCCCTGGTTCGTTCATTTGCTGTACTAACGTTCCTTGAAGCACTAATTCGTAAATGTTTTTTGCGATTTCTTTTTGGTTAACGACAATCATATTTTGCTTTTGCATCATGCATGTACCACCTCGTGACGCTTTGTTTGCGTAATTTCTTTCATTGAATGAGCTGAGAATGTCATAGATTCCAATACTCGTAAGATTGCTCTCGTTGTATCAAGTGATGTTAAGCAAGCCACACCATTTTCTACTGATTCACGGCGAATGCGGAAACCATCACGCGCTGGTTGTTTGCCTTTTGTTAATGTATTGATTACAAACTGTGCTTTTCCTTGACGGATAATATCAAGTAAGTTATAGTCTTCAGAATCAATTTTGTTTACCACTTGCACTGGAATATTTTGCTCTGCTAACGATTGTGCTGTTCCAGCTGTTGCTAATAAGTTATAACCGATTTCGTGGAAACGTTTTGCAATTTCCATTGCCTCTTCTTTATCTTTATCCGCTACTGTGATGATTACTGATCCGTGCGTTGGGATGTTAATTCCAGAAGCAACTAATCCTTTGTATAATGCTTTTTCAAGCGTTAAGTCTTTACCCATTACTTCCCCTGTTGACTTCATTTCAGGTCCTAATGTTGTATCAACTGAGCGTAGTTTCGCAAACGAGAATACCGGCGCTTTTACATATACTTCTTTCTCTTCTGGGTGATAACCAGTTCCGTATCCTTGCTCTACTAAGTCTTGACCTAAAATAACTTTCGTTGCAACATTCGCCATCGGTACGCCCGTAATTTTACTTAAGAACGGTACTGTACGACTCGCACGTGGGTTTACTTCAATTACGTACACTTGATCTTTGAATACTACGAACTGGATATTTAGTAATCCAACAATGTTTAAACCTTTTCCAAGTGCAATTGTATGTTCAATGATTTGTTCTTTTAGTTTTTCAGATAAGCTTTGTGGTGGGTATACTCCAATTGAGTCACCAGAGTGAACTCCAGCGCGTTCAATATGTTCCATAATACCTGGAATGAATACATTCTCACCGTCTGAAATTGCATCTACTTCAATTTCTTTACCAACCATGTAACGGTCAATTAATACCGGATGCTCTGCATGAACTTTAACTGCATTTTTCATGTAGTGCAGTAATTCTTCTTGACGATATACGATTTCCATCGCACGTCCACCTAGTACGTAAGACGGTCTTACTAATACTGGATAACCAATTTCTTCAGCGATTGCTACCGCTTGTTCTACAGTTGTTGCTGTTTTACCAACTGGTTGCGGGATACCAAGCTGTGTTAGAGCTGCTTCAAACTTATCACGATCTTCTGCGCGGTCTAAATCTTCAAGTGATGTTCCTAAAATTTTCACACCGTGTTCTTCTAATTTCGCCGCTAAGTTAATTGCCGTTTGTCCACCGAACTGAACGATAACACCTTCTGGCTTTTCTAAATCGATAATGTGCATTACATCTTCAATTGTTAATGGTTCAAAGTATAATTTGTCAGAAATACTGAAGTCTGTTGAAACTGTTTCTGGATTGTTATTAACAATGATTGCCTCATATCCAGCTTCTTTAATTGCCCATACAGAGTGAACAGTTGCGTAGTCAAACTCAACACCTTGACCGATACGGATTGGACCAGATCCTAGAACTACTACACTCTTACGATCTGTTCTAACCGATTCATTCTCGTCACCATATGTGCTGTAGTAGTATGGTGTTGCAGATTCAAACTCTGCCGCACAAGTATCTACCATTTTATAAACAGGAGTTATATTGCTTTCTTTACGCATATCGTAAATTTCACGCTCTGTTTTATTCCAAGCTGCTGCAACGTAGTGATCGCTGAAGCCCATTTCTTTCGCAGTTTGTAGTACTTCCATATTTCCTACATTCGCTTTTACTTCACGTTCCATATTTACGATGTTTTCAACTTTTTGTAAGAAGAAGAAGTCCATTTCACACCATTCGTTGATTTCTTCTTTCGTTACACCTTGACGAATTGCTTCTGCTACAATAAACAGTCGCTCATCATCAGCTTTTATAATGCGTTTTTTCATTGTTTCTTTATCAAGTTCTTTTAAATGCTCTAACTCTAAGTGATAAACGCCAAGTTCTAAAGAACGAACCGCTTTTAATAATGATTGCTCTAAGTTACGTCCGATTGACATAACTTCACCAGTTGCCTTCATTTGTGTACCCAGTGTTCTGTTTGCTGATTCAAACTTATCAAATGGCCAGCGCGGAATTTTTGAAACGACATAGTCTAATGCTGGCTCGAAGCAAGCGTATGTTTTTTGCGTTACTGGGTTTATAATTTCATCTAATGTTAGACCGACTGCAATTTTTGCCGCTAGCTTCGCAATTGGATATCCAGTTGCTTTAGATGCTAGTGCAGATGAACGACTTACACGCGGGTTTACTTCGATTACATAGTATTGGAAGCTATGTGGATCAAGTGCAAGCTGAACGTTACATCCACCTTCAATTCCTAATGCACGAATAATTCGTAATGAAGTGTTTCGTAACATTTGATATTCACGGTCACTTAATGTTTGGCTCGGTGCTACTACGATAGAATCACCTGTGTGAACTCCAACTGGATCGATATTTTCCATATTACATACTACAATCGCGTTATCATTTGAATCACGCATTACTTCATATTCAATTTCCTTACAACCAGCAATGCTCTTTTCTAATAAACATTGTGTTACTGGACTATGTTTTAATCCACCTGATACGATTTCAATTAGTTCTTCTTCATTACTACAGATTCCGCCACCTGTTCCCCCCATTGTAAATGCTGGGCGAACAATAACTGGATATCCAATTTCTTTTACAAATTCATGTGCTTCTTCTAGCGTATGAATGATGGTACTAGATGGAATTGGTTCATTTAATTCCTGCATTAATGTACGGAATAAATCACGATCCTCCGCTTGCTCAATTGCTGATAATTTCGTTCCTAAAATTTCAACTCCACACTCTTCAAGTATGCCTGATTTCGCAAGTTCAACAGCCATGTTTAAACCTGTTTGACCACCTAATGTTGGTAAGATTGCATCTGGACGTTCTTTACGAATGATACGGCTTACGAATTCTAGTGTTAATGGTTCTATATATACTTTATCTGCTGTTGCAGTATCTGTCATAATTGTTGCTGGGTTAGAGTTAACAAGGATTACTTTGTAACCTTCTTCTCTAAGAGATTGACAAGCTTGTGTACCAGAGTAGTCAAACTCTGCTGCTTGCCCAATTACAATTGGTCCTGATCCGATTACTAAAATTGTGTTAATGTCTAGGCGTTTTGGCATAACTCTTCCCCTTCTTTCTTGAAGTTTTCAATCATTTCTAAGAAATCTTCGAATAAATCATTTGCATCTTCTGGTCCTGCTGAAGCTTCTGGATGGTATTGCACTGTAAATGCTGGGAACTTCGTATGACGAAGACCTTCTACTGTTCCATCATTTAAAGCGACATGTGTAATTTCAAGTTCTGTATTTTTAACTGATTCTTCTTCTACTGCGTAACCATGATTTTGAGATGTAATTGCTACTTTTCCAGTTGCAAGATGTTTTACTGGATGGTTTAAACCACGGTGACCGAATTTTAACTTACTTGTATTCGCACCAGATGCTAGAGCGAATAGTTGATGTCCTAAGCAAATTCCGAATAAAGGAACTTTACCGATAATGTCTTTTAACATTTCAATTGCTTCTGGTACATCTTTCGGATCTCCAGGTCCGTTACTTAACATAATTCCATCTGGGCTAAGGCGTAAAATTTCTTCTGCTGTTGTATTGTAAGGTACTACAATTACATCACAGTCACGTTTGTTTAATTCTCGTAAAATACCATGTTTCATTCCGAAGTCTACAAGTACAACTCGGTGTCCACGGCCTGGGCTTGGGTATGGATCTTTCGTTGATACGCGTTTCACGTGATCTGTAAATACTGTCGCTTTTAATTGGCTCACGATGTATTCTACATCTGCATCCATGTTACATAGACGTCCACGTAATGTACCGTATTGACGAATTTTTCTCGTTAATTTTCTTGTATCAATTCCTGCTAACCCTGGGATATTTCTTTCTTTTAAGTAATCATTTAACGAAATTTCATTACGGAAGTTTGATGGGTGATCACAAATTTCGTTTACGATTAAGCCATTTACAGATGGGTGAATCGATTCAAAATCGTCACGGTTAATGCCGTAGTTTCCGATTAATGGGTACGTGAATGTTACGATTTGACCGCAATATGATGGATCAGATAATGTTTCTTGATATCCAGTCATTCCTGTTGTAAATACAACCTCACCTGACTTTTCAATTTCGCCTCCGAAACCTTTTCCAATTAATACTGTTCCATCTTCTAAGATAAGTTGTCTTTTCATACTAATGCACTCTCCTTTTGCCATGCGATCTTACCACCAACGATTGTCATTACCGGCCATCCTTGGCATTTCCAACCTGCGAATGGTGTATTTTTTCCTTTTGATAAGAATGTTGTTGGGTCAATCTCTTCTTCTTGTTCTAAATCAATGATTGTAATATCAGCTGTTCTACCTTCTTTCAGGCGACCTGCTTCTAAGCCGAATGTATCAGCTGGCTTTTCTGTTAAGAATTGAATTAACTGCTCTAATGTAATAATTCCTTTTTTCACAAGGTTTGTGTATAGAAGTGGGAATGCTGTTTCAAAACCAGTAATTCCGAATGGCGCTCTTTCAATTCCTTGTGCTTTCTCTTCCGCTGTATGCGGTGCATGGTCAGTTGCGATCATATCGATCGTTCCATCTAGTAATCCTTCAATTAATGCTGCATGGTCTTCTTTTCCACGAAGCGGTGGGTTCATTTTAAAGTTAGGATCAACTGATGGGATATCATCTTCACATAACACTAGGTGATGTGGTGTTACTTCTGCTGTTACTTTAATTCCAGCTCGTTTCGCATCACGGATTACACGTACAGAACCTTTCGTACTTACGTGACATACGTGATAGTGACAATCTGCTGCTTCAGCAAGCAGTATATCCCTTGCAATATGTACAGATTCACATACTGATGGGATACCGTTTAATCCGTGTTTCTCAGAAAACTTCCCTTCATGTACACAACCTTTATTAATAAGCGTATTCTCTTCACAGTGCGCAACTACTGCCATATTTAATTTCGCTGCACGTTTCATAGCCGCTAACATCATGCTAGCATCTTGTACGCCTACGCCGTCATCTGTGAAAGCAAATGCTCCAAGTTCTTTTAATGTTTCGAAATCTGTCATTTCAGAACCAGCTTGACGTACTGTAATTGCTCCGTATGGTAGTACGTTGACATGCGCTTTTTCTTTAATACGTTTTTGCAGGTCTTCCATATGTTCTCTGCAATCTGGTACTGGGCGTGTATTTGGCATTGAGCAAATTGTAGTGAATCCACCTTTTGCCGCTGCTAGTGTACCTGTTTCAATTGTTTCTTTATGTTCACCACCTGGTTCACGAAGATGTACGTGTACATCTACTAATCCAGGTGCGATTAAATTTCCGTTCACTTCGATTACTTCAGCATTATCTGCCGTAATATTTTCTGCTACCTTAGCGATTTTACCGTCTTGTACGAGAAGATCTGTTGCTACGATTTTTCCTTCTTCATTCATGTAACGACCATTTTTAAACAAGTAATTCATGTTTCATTCCTCCTAATACATTTGGTAAGGCGCGTTTTAGTACAGCCATTCTTACGTAAACTCCATTTTCCATTTGTTTAAATATGCGTGAACGCTCACACTCAACAAGTTCACTTGCAACTTCAACATCACGGTTTACAGGAGCTGGATGCATAATAATGCTTCCTTCTTTCATACGCTTTTCTCTTTCCACTGTTAATCCGTGTCTCTCATGATACTCTTTCATAATGTCTGTTTCATAATGATCATGACGCTCATGTTGTACACGAAGTAACATCATTACATCCACTTCTGGAACAAGTTCATCCAATGGTTTGTATGTTCCAAATGTGCTGTCTTCATCTTTCCACTCTTCTGGACTTGCAAAGTAAATTGTTGCACCCAGTTTCGTTAATGCTTCTGCATTAGAACGTGCTACTCGGCTATGACGAACATCTCCTACTATCGCAATCTTTAATCCTTCAAATCTTCCAAACTCTTGTTTAATTGTAAGAAGATCGAGTAGGCACTGCGTTGGGTGGTTTCCACATCCATCTCCAGCGTTTAAGATTGGGATATTTACCTGATCTTTTAGTTCATCGAAGTAGCGATCTTGCTCATGGCGGACGATCACCGCTTTTGTTCCGATTGATTCTAGTGTTCTTATCGTATCGTATAGAGTTTCTCCTTTTTGTACGCTAGATGCATCCGCTGAAAAGTTTAAAACATCTAGTCCTAATCTCTTCTCAGCAACTTCAAAGCTAAATCTCGTTCTCGTACTATTCTCAAAGAACAAGTTCGCAACAAAAGTTTGCTCTGTCGTTTTGCTCTCTTTTCCATTCGCGAAATCTTCTGCGTCTTTTAGGATTTCTGAAATTTCTACTTCCGATAATTCACTCATCGTTAACAAATGGCTCATCGTCATCCCTCATCTTTCTGATTTTTATGTTACCACTTTTGTATTTTTATAACAACATTCGTATAAAAATACCCTAGTCATGTAAGACTAGGGTGCAAGGAAGAAGCCACCCTTTTCTGTCTCACAGGACTGAATTAAAAGGTTATTATTATGAAGCAATCTGCTTAGGTTGTTTTATTTGTTTCGTTTCCGGTAGTAGTAGATTTAACAGTACACCTACAATTGCTGCTAGTGCCATTCCTTCTACTTGGAACGATTCTCCTACGTGAAGTACCGCTCCACCAATACCGATTACTAGTATTACTGATGCAATCATTAAGTTTCGTTTGTCACTTAAATCTGTTTTATCATCTACCATCATGCGTAATCCGCTTGATGCAATTACACCGAATAGTAAGATTGATACCCCACCCATAACTGGTGTTGGGATCGAATGAATCAGCGCAGAAATCTTACCGATAAATCCGAACATGATTGCGAATACTGCTGAACCGATGAATAAGTATACACTGTATGCTCTCGTAATTGCTAGCACACCGATGTTTTCACCATACGTTGTATTCGGTGGCCCGCCGATTAGTGATGCGATTAATGTTGCTACTCCGTCACCGAAGATCGAACGGTGTAAACCTGGTTTTTCAATTAAATCTCTTTTAATAACATTTCCAAGTACAATTTGATGTCCGATATGTTCTGATATTGTTACTAGTGCAACTGGTACCATCAAGAGTACAATCTTCCATGAAAACTCTGGTGTGTATGTGACAAATGGTACTGTGAAATCTGGTACAACAAACCATTTTGCCTCAGCTACCGGCTTTAAGTCTACTAGCCCTTGGAAGTAAGCGAAGATATATCCGCCGATAATGCCAAGTAACACTGGTATGATACTGAAAAATCCTCTTCCGAATATCGAGCATATAATTGTAATTGCTAATGTTACTAATGCTACTGAAAAGTGTATAAAGCTATATTTGCCATCCGCACCGTTCATCGCCATATTAACTGCTGTATGTGCTAACGCTAAACCGATTACCATTACTACCGGTCCAACTACGATTGGCGGAAGTAATTTCATAATCCACTCTGATCCTGATTTCTTAATTCCGAGTGAGATTAAGATGTACACAAGCCCTGCTAGCAAACCACCAAGCATTGCTGCTCCCGGTCCACCTGCCGTTTTCGCTGTTATAATCGGTGCGATAAAGGCGAATGATGATCCTAGATAGGCAGGTACTTGACCTTTCGTTATAAGAAGAAATGCTAACGTTCCTAATCCACTTGATATTAATGCTACTGATGGATTCAATCCTGTTAAAAACGGAACAAGCACTGTTGATCCAAACATCGCGAACAAATGTTGTATACTCAAAAATAACCATTTTCCCGGTTTCGGTACTTCATTAACGTCTAACACTGGCTTTTGTTCCATTGTTACATCCTCCTTCAGTTTAAATCTTTGCAATAAAAAAACTCTTTGTGCCTGTGCACAAAGAGTCCTACACTTTCGTATGCCAAATTTGACATATGAAAGCCAAGACCCTTTGGCAGCCTCACAGGACTACATTTAAAAGGGCTTTACTTATCGTATATGCTTACTCGATCTTGTTGATCTGTCTCTTGCAAATCAACTTCGATACGCTCTTCACTTGATGTTGGGATGTTCTTTCCTACATAATCAGCGCGAATTGGTAGTTCACGATGACCTCTATCAACAAGAACCGCCAGTTGGATTTGAGATGGTCTACCTAAATCCATAAGAGCATCCATTGCTGCTCGAACTGTTCTTCCTGTATATAACACGTCATCCACAAGGATAACTTTTTTCTTCGTAATATCTACAGGGATATCAGAACCTTTTACAAGTGGTTCTTTATTTTTGGATTGCAGTGTTAAATCATCACGATATAACGTAATGTCTAACTCTCCAACTTCCATTTCTTTTCCTTCAATTTGACCAATTCGTTCTGCCAAACGTTGTGCAATAAAAATTCCACGAGTTTTAATTCCGACAAGAACACAATTATCGACACCTTTATTTCGTTCCACGATTTCATGACTAATTCGTGTTAAAGCACGGCGAATCATTTGGTCATCTAAAACGACAGCTTTCTCTTGCATGCTCTACACCTCCAAGCTTTTTTTCTTGCGTGAGAGTAATGGTATAAAAAAAGTCCTCTCAGCGTGTGCGAGAGGACTTTTGAAAAAAGGGTACAGCATACCCTAAGTATTTCAAACCGTTACCTTCTCAACCTCACGGGGCTGTGTTAAAGGATCATTATTTAACTGTTGTCAGTATCTCAGTTTTCTTGTGATTTGTCAATACTATTTCCGTAAAATATTTAATGCTTCTTCAAATACTTCTGGAATCGGTGCCTCAAACTGAATATATTCACCAGTACGAGGATGATCAAAGCCTAAAATACCTGCATGAAGTGCTTGTCCATTCATATCTAACGTTTTCTTGGGACCATACTTCGGATCTCCTGCAAGTGGATAGCCAATATATTTCATATGAACACGAATTTGGTGCGTACGTCCCGTTTCTAAGCGACATTCTACAAGTGTAAAGTCTTTAAAGCGTTCTAACACTTGGAAGTGAGTAACAGCGTTTTTACCATTTTCATCAACTGTCATACTTTGACGCTCTTTCTTATCACGACCAATTGGTGCATCGATAGTCCCCTTATCATGCGGGATAACACCGTGCACAATTGCTTTGTAACGTCTTGTTACTGTTTTTGCTACAAGTTGATTTACAAGTGATTCATGCGCCATATCATTCTTAGCAACCATTAATAATCCAGATGTATCTTTATCAATACGATGCACAATACCTGGACGCATTACACCGTTGATACCTGATAAATCTGTACAATGGTGCATAAGGCCGTTTACAAGCGTACCACTTGTATGTCCTGGCGCTGGATGTACAACCATACCACGTGGTTTATTTACAACAAGCACATCTGCATCTTCATAATAAATTTCTAAATTCATATCTTCTGGTTGAATATCTAACGCTTCTGGATCAGGAATCGTTACTGTAATTTCATCTTCTTCTTTTACTTTATAATTCACTTTTACTGCTTTCCCGTTTACTGTCACAACATCATCTTTAATCCATTGCTGTACTTGTGAACGTGACCATTCGTTATTTATTCCTGCAACGAATTTATCAATTCGCTCATTTTTTTGCTCTTCTACAACTGTTACTTGTACTACTTCACTCATTCAATTACTCCTTCGCTTTCTTGCCTTCTAATAATGTTTGAATAATAATTAATACAACACCAATACATAACGCTGAATCAGCTATATTGAATACTGGATAGTTGTACGAGAAAATATACACGTGAATGAAATCCACTACTTCTTGTCTAAATACACGATCAATAAAGTTACCAATTGCCCCGCCTAAAATTAGGCCTAACGAAATACCTAGAAGCTTATCTGTTTTCGCATACTTTTTCATATAAAATACGATAAACACTACAAAAACAACTGTAATAATGTAGAAGAACCACATTTTATTTTCTAAAATACCCCAGGCAGCGCCTCTATTTCGATGTGATGTTATGTATAATACATTGTCGATAATTGGAATACTCGTACCCAATTCCATGTTCTTTACAATTAACCACTTCGATATTTGATCGATAGCAATGACAAATAACGCTATTACATAATATATCATTTTCATTTCCCCCACAAAGACAGTGTACCTCAAAATTTTAGCATAGCTGCTACCTTTTCACAATGAACCTTTATAGAAGAATAAAATAAATTAAAAAAAGGTAATATAATATCGTTGTGCGTATTCATACATTTACCTTTTCATAGAAAAATTCATGAATTGTTCGGGCAGTCGGCATTGTTTTCATTTGCTTTGTCGAAATTAATCTCCCGGTCTCTTCACAAATACCGTACATGTCTATTTCCATTTTAAATAATGCACGTTCTACATCCTTTAAATCCTCTTTTATATTATGTAATAGCAATTTTTTCTTTATCTCTTCCTTAATTTCATATCCAAGCTCTTGGCTGAACTCGACATCATATTTGTGCATTACTTCTTTAGCTAGTCTCTCTTGCAACTCTTTTCTCATCAATTGCAATTCTTCTTTTATTTCCATGTAGATTTCATTCACGTGTACATTCCTCCTAGCTGTAATGTACAGTTAGTGTGTCCGAAATTTATTTGCTTACCTCACACACATTTTTCCTTCACAGGAAAGAGCCTGAAAGTTATTTTGATATATCATCAAAATAAAAAACTGACTGCATAAATAGCAGTCAGTTTTTTATTATTTTACATAGTTTTCTTTCACAACTGTTGCACAACGCTCACATAATGTTTCATGTTCAGCATCTTTACCAATTGTTTCTGAAACTACCCAACAACGTTCACATGTTTCACCAGTTGCTTGAGCAACAACAACCGCTGTATGTTCATACTTCGGTGCATCTGCTGGCGCTTCTTCCATCATACCACCAAGTTTATACTCAGAAACGATGAATAATTGCTTTAAGTCTTCGCTAATAGACTCTAACATAGCTTTCATTTCTGCAGTTGGATATAGCGTAATGCTTGCATTTAATGACTTACCGATTACTTTTTCATTACGAGCTACTTCTAGTGCTTTTAACACGTCATCACGTAATGTCATAAATGCATCCCATTTTGTTTTTAATGCTTCCGCGTCATCTAATTGTACAGCTTCTGGCATATCAGTTAATTGTACACTTTCTTCTGTTACGCCTGGAATGTATGGCCATACTTCATCAGCTGTATGCGGTAAGATTGGTGTTACAAGTTTCGTTAACGCAACAAGAACATCATATAATACAGTTTGAATTGCACGACGATCTTCGTGGTTTGCACCTTCAATGTATAAAATATCTTTTGCAAAATCTAAGTAGAATGAACTTAAATCAATTGTACAGAAGTTATGAATTGCATGATACACAGCAGCGAAATCGTATGTCTCATATGCTTCTTTAACTTTTGTAATTAAGTCATTTAATTTCACTAACATGTAACGATCTACTTCACGAAGCTCAGCTACAGCTACTGCATTTTCACTTGGCTTAAAGTCGTCTAAGTTTCCTAATAAGAAACGGAATGTGTTACGGATTTTACGATACACTTCTGCTACTTGTTTTAAAATATCATCTGAAATACGTACGTCAGATTGATAGTCAACAGAAGATACCCATAAGCGTAAGATGTCTCCGCCTAATTGATCCATGATTTTCTTCGGTACAACGATGTTTCCAATCGACTTACTCATTTTACGTCCTTCACCATCTAGTACGAAACCGTGGCTTAGTACGCCTTTATATGGAGCTTTACCTGTTACAGCAACTGCTGTTGATAATGAAGAGTTAAACCAACCACGATACTGGTCAGATCCTTCTAAATATAAATCAGCTGGACGCTGTAAATCTTCGCGCTCTTCTAATACAGCTTGGTGAGAAGAACCTGAATCGAACCATACATCCATGATGTCTGTTTCTTTACGGAATTCACCATTTGGGCTACCTGGATGTGTAAATCCTTCTGGTAATAGATCTTTCGCTTCACGCTCAAACCATACGTTAGAACCGTGTTCACGGAATAAATCTGCTACATGGTTAATTGTTTCATCTGTAATAATTGGATCGCCATTCTCAGCATAGAATACCGGAATTGGCACACCCCATGCACGCTGACGAGAAATACACCAGTCACCACGGTCACGAACCATATTATGAAGACGAGTTTCTCCCCATGCTGGTACCCATTTTGTTTCCGCTACAGCTTCTATTAATTCTTTACGGAATGCTTCAATAGATGCAAACCACTGTGCTGTCGCACGGAAAATAATTGGTTTTTTCGTTCTCCAATCATGTGGGTATGAATGCGTAATGAATGTTAGTTTCAGTAACGCGCCTACTTCTTCTAATTTTTCTGTAATTGGCTTGTTAGCTTTATCATAGAATAAGCCTTCAAATCCAGGTGCTTCATTTGTTAATACACCTTTATCATCAACTGGGCAAAGTACTTCTAATCCATACTTTTTACCAACAACGAAGTCATCTTCCCCGTGTCCTGGTGCTGTATGAACACAACCTGTACCTGCATCTGTTGTTACGTGATCTCCTAGCATTACTAATGAATCACGATCGTAGAATGGATGTTTTGCAACTGTGTACTCCAGTTCGCTACCTTTTACTGTTTTCACAACTTCAGCATTTTCCCACTCTAACGTTTTTGCAACTGTCTCAAACAGCTCAGAAGCAATGATATATTTCTCATCATTTACTTTTACAATGCTATATTCAAGCTCTGGGTGAACAGAAATACCTAAGTTTGCAGGTAATGTCCAAGGTGTTGTTGTCCAAATGATGTACTTTTCATCACCTTCTAATACGTTCTTTCCATCTTTTACAGGGAATGCTACGTAAATAGATGCTGATTTTTTATCTTGATATTCAATTTCAGCTTCTGCTAAAGCAGATTCACTCGTTGGAGACCAGTAAACTGGTTTTTGACCTTTATAGATATAACCTTTTTTCGCCATGTCACCAAACACTTTAATTTGTTGTGCTTCATAAGCGGGCTCTAAAGTAATATATGGATTATCCCAATCTGCACGTACACCTAGACGCTTAAATTGTTCACGTTGACGTTCTACTTGTTCATATGCATACTCTGCACATAACTTACGGAACTCAGCAACTGTCATTTCTTTACGCTTTACACCTTTATTTGTTAAAGCTTGTTCAATTGGTAAACCGTGCGTATCCCATCCTGGAACATATGGCGCACTAAAACCAGTCATTGATTTATAACGAACAATAAAGTCTTTTAATACTTTATTTAATGCATGTCCCATATGAATGTCACCATTCGCATATGGAGGTCCATCATGCAATACAAATAAAGGACGACCTTTTGTATGTTCTTGTACTTTTTCGTAAATATTCATTTCAGCCCATTTTTCTTGCATTGCAGGCTCACGTTTTGGTAAGTTCCCACGCATTGGGAACTCTGTTTTCGGCATCAGTAATGTATTTTTGTACTCCATGCTCAATTCCTCCTTACATGTATATAAGAAATACTTAAAAAACGGAATAAAAAAGAGACTTTCTCATCCCAAAAAGGGACGAGAAAGTCTCCCGCGGTACCACCCTAGTAGATCATATACATATGTATAGAATCCTCTTATATTCTTAACGCGAATACACGCCTACGCTTACTCTATTTGTTCAGCGCGGAACTCCAGGGTGATATTCCCACTATCTCCTTATCCTGAGCTTACACCGTCCTCAGTTCGCTATATAAGGTTTGAAAAGGTACTTATCCCTATCTTCGTTTTTCTTAATAAATATGTTGTTTAAAATTATATGTAATAATGAGAAAAACGTCAAGCTTACACTGTTTCTTCTTTTTTCAACAGTTCATCTACTTCGTCTTCTAACTCAATTAGTTTATCCCAATCATCGTTGTTTAACATTTCAAGCTGTGTTTCTAATAACATACGGAAACGAGTTCGGAATACTTTCGCTTGTTTCTTTAACTCTTCAATATCAAAAGCAACTTTTCTTGATTTTACTAATGCTTCGTTAATAATACGATCAGCATTCTTTTCAGCTTCACGCACAATTAATTTCGCTTCTTTTTGCGCATTACGTTTTACTTCTTCCGCTGCTTCTTGCGCAACAACGATAGATTTGTTTAACGTATCTTCAATATTAGAGAAATGATCTAACTTCCCTTCTAACTGCGCAACTTTTTCTTCTAAAGCTTTTTTCTCACGAATGACCAATTCATAATCTTTGATAATTTGATCAAGAAACTCATTTACTTGATCTTCATCATAGCCACGGAATCCGCGACCAAATTCTTTGTTATGAATATCTAATGGTGTTAACGGCACAACGCCACCTCCAAGTAGTTATCTAAATTTCCTCTTTCAATTATATCTTTTCTTCGACAAAATAGGAGGATTTCCTTCTAAAAAACCAATCATTTTAGTATACCATACAAAATTCTCCATTTGTCGCGTTTTGTTCTACCTTCTACAGAAAATAATTTACTTCGGCCATATCCTCTAACAGAGAAAACGTCTCCTGGATAACATTCATAAGAAGTTTGTTCCACTATTTTCCAATTAACTTTTACTAAACCATTTTTAATGAAAGGTTGTACTTTCTGTCTAGATAAATGTAACATTTCAGCTAACATAACATCTAAACGAAGTGAAGAAACCGTTCCAGATTTCTCCCCCCACGTTTCATGTATCTGTAGAATTTGTTCTCCTTGTACTGCTGATAAGGAGACTTTTACTTTTCCTATTGCTTGTAAGTTCATCTCAATGTACGATACGATTTCTTTCGCAACTACAATTTGGGCACGATTTTCTTGCAGCAAAATATCACCACATTTTTCTCTCGTTAAACCAAGAGACATAAATGTACCTAATATTTGCCTATGTTCTAGCGTATAAAACTTGGAAGGATAGTCAATTTCTAATACTTCTACTTGAAATTCTTCTTCATTTAATTCTAGATAGTCTGGATAAATGAGTGCTCTTTTACGCTCTGCATTAGGCGTTGCACCACCAAATTGCACAGCAACATCTCCTTGTCCAATTACCATAGAAACAATTTGTTGCTGTCTTGGATCAAGGAAATCTGTTAATTTCACTTGATGGTACTCCGCCGTTCGCTTCCACTCTAGCACTTTATCTACAAAGACCTCTTCATCAGGCCTAAAATGTTCGTAAATGCTCATGTATTTAACCTCTTACTATAAGAAATAGCCGAACAAGCTGAACAAACCACTTTTAGCAAGTTTTAACGCAAAAATCGCAACGAGTGGAGAAATATCAATCATACCCAGCGGCGGAATAAATCTGCGGAATGGTTCTAAATACGGTTCACAAATTCGCGCCAAGAACTCTCCAAAAGATGATTCCTTTGCACCAGGAAACCATGATAGGAGAATGTAAATAATCAGTGCCCACGAGTAAATCTCGATAGCAGAACTTAACACCATTAAAACTGTTGTCATGGCGTATTACCACCTCTTTATATTTGTTTCTTCTTCTTCACCGAATAACTCTGAAATTGCACCAACAATATCAACATTTTCAGGTGTACACATAAATGTTTTCGGTCCTATTTTTTGAATGTCCCCGCCTATAGCGTATACAGTACCACTTAAAAAGTCAACGATACGTACCGCTTGATCAGTAGACATTCTCTGCAAATTAATTACAACAGCTCGTCTACCTTTTAGGTGGTCCGCAATCCCTTGCGCTTCCGAATATGTGCGTGGTTCTAATAAAACAACTTTTGAAGATTGTTTTGCTGTTTCAATACTCACAACATTTTGCTTCGGTTGCGCTTTCGGAAACGTAACATCTTGTTGTTCTGGTGGATCTTGCTGCTTTTTCATGTCTGTTTGCTCCTTTTCATAACCATATTGAGCTGCTTCTTTTTCTTCCGGTGTATCAAAAAAGAAGTATTTTACTTTTGACCAACTCATAATAAGATTCTCCTTCCTTTTACGCTTTTCCTACTAAAATCGTTCCCAAACGAATATATGTAGCCCCTTCTTCAATTGCAATCGTGTAATCGTTGGACATTCCCATTGATAATTCTTTACATGGCGCATGTAATAATTCTAGCTCCTGCACCTCTGTTTGTAGCATACGTAATTCCTTAAAACAGCGTCTGATTTCTTCCTCTTCTTCTGTAAATGGAGCCATCGTCATTAGTCCAACCACTTCAATTTTATCGAATTCTTGCAAACTTTGAATAAAAGAAACAACCTCTTCTATTGCCAATCCTTGCTTCGATTCTTCAGATGAGGTTTTCACTTGAATAAAGCATTTCACTTTCTTATCAGCACGTTTCTGAATTTCTTTCGCCAGGGAAAGACGATCTAACGAATGTAAATAATCAATTTCATTAATGATTTCTTTTACTTTTCTCGTTTGTAATGAGCCAATAAAGTGCCAATTAACTTTTGAACCGAAATGCTCGTATTTCTGTAAGAAACCTTCATTTCTATTTTCACCTAAATCGATAATTCCAGCTTCAATTACTTCGTTTGTTTTTTCAATCCCTACAGTTTTTGTCACTGCAACAAGTTTAATATCTTGCAACGAACGTCCAGCTCGAGCGCAAGATTCTTTAATAGCTTCGTTTACAATCACTAAATTTTCTTGTACTGTCACTTGCTTCCTTCCTCCTTAAAACCTATGAAACTCAACATTCTTCCTGTCTTACCTTGATCACGACGATGAGAGAAAAATAGTTGCTCTTCACAGCTTGTACAAAGAGATGACATTACAATATGCTCTTCTTTTATGCCTGCTTGTACACATAATATACGATTAATTTCTTTTAAATTAATTGCGTACTGCCCGTCAGAAATTTTTTGATGAGGAACAGCACCGCTAACTACTTCCTGTGCTGCTGTTAATACACGATCATCCACAACATAACAACAAGATCCGATCGACGGCCCAATTGCAACATGAATTTCATCACTTGAAATACCTTCTGCATTCCACTTTTGAATCATTTCCTTTGCAATCTCTTGTACAGTGCCTTTCCATCCAGCATGCGCAAGTCCTATCATACCATGTGATGGTGCATAAAAATAGAGCGGAACACAATCCGCGTAACAAGACGTTAACAGAACATCTTCATTACTCGTATAAATGCCATCTGTTTTTGAAATGCCGTCCTCATATGAATAGACGCCACTTCCTTTTTCCTGTTGCCCTACTTTTTCAACATGATGAGCATGAACTTGTTCAGAGCAAATCCAGTTTTCTAATGGTTTTTGTAACTTATTTGCTAAAATGCGTCTGTTTTCATGAACGTTCTCCACGATATCATTCACATGTAATCCTAAATTCATCGCATGAAAGGAGCCCGTACTTATCCCACCATCTTTTGTCGTAAATCCAGCAGTAATGTTTCCAAGTTCTTTCCACGCTTGTAAATACAGTATACCGTCCACATATTTAAATGGTTCTCTCATAATAAAGCGGCTCCTTTTAATTAAAATAACAGAAAAAAGCATGGTACTTCCTGTCTATTTTACCATACTTTTATTTTTTCATAATCCTAACAGAAAAAAAAGAGGAATTTGTAATATTCTTTATGAAATTGTCGGTGTTTGTATTGATTCTGTTACAGAATTAACAGGATTTACTCTTACAAGTATGACATCTTCCCCAATTTTCACAATTTCCTTCCAAGGAATTACAATCTCAACATCTTTTCCAAAAATACCTAGCATACGTGTCTGTTTGGAAATAATAACAGAACAAATTTTCCCTGTGTTCATATCAATTTCAATATCTCCAATATTCCCAATCCTTTTTCCATCTGAAATATTTATAACATCCTTCATCTGTAACTCTGAAATTCGTATCACCATTTTTATCCTCTCCCTTATATGACGAATTGGAAACTGTTTCTCATATTTACAGGAAGCCACCTATACGAAACACCATGCTAGTTTCATTATATGAACACTAATCCCCTACTATGAGCACAAACCATATTACATATAAAAAGGTCTCACCATAATTGGTGAGACCTTATCCTTGAATCGTTTTATTCATTTGTTTAATGGCTGACTTCTCTAAACGTGATACTTGCGCTTGGGAAATCCCAATTTCTTCTGCAACTTCCATCTGTGTCTTTCCTTGGAAGAAACGTTTTCTAATAATCATTTTCTCTCGATCATTTAAACGCTTCATTCCTTCTTTTAATGCTAATTCTTCAACCCACTGCTCGTCCTTTTGTTTTTCATCACTTAACTGATCCATAACAAAGATAGGATCTCCTCCATCATTATAAATCGGTTCAAATAATGAAACTGGGTCTTGAATCGCATCTAAAGCAAATACTATCTCTTCATGAGTTACTTCTAGCACTTTTGCAATATCCATTGCTGTTGGTTCTTTTGAATTTTCTGCAATCAACTTTTCTCTTACTTGCAAAGCTTTATACGCAATATCTCGCAATGAGCGCGATACGCGAATTGGATTATTATCACGCAAATATCTGCGTATTTCCCCAATAATCATCGGCACAGCATACGTTGAAAATTTTACATTTTGGCCTAAATCAAAATTATCAATTGATTTCATAAGTCCAATGCAACCAACTTGAAATAAATCGTCAACATATTCTCCTCTGTTATTAAATCTTTGGATGACGCTCAGTACAAGACGTAAGTTTCCATTCACTAATTTTTCTCTTGCGCTTATCTCTCCACTTTGCATTTCACGAAATAATTTACGCATCTCTTCATTTTTTAATACTGGAAGTTTAGCTGTATCAACACCGCAAATTTCTACTTTGTTTCTCGTCAAAGTGTTCCCTCCTATCGGGAGTTGCTGTACAGTGTAAAGTATTTCCTTTGAAGGGGATTTTATGCATATGGTTTTTTCACGATTTTTTATTTAAATTATCTTTCCTAATACAACTAAATAGAATAAGACCAGCCTACATAACGGCTGGTCTTATTCTTCACACCATTTTATTAAATTCTTTTCGTAATCTTTTTATAATTCTTTTTTCTAAACGCGAAATGTATGACTGTGAAATCCCAAGCATATCCGCCACATCTTTTTGCGTCTTTTCCTCTCCTCCAGCAAGACCAAACCGAAGTTCCATAATTTGTTTTTCACGATCATTTAATTGGTGTAATGCTTTCATTAAAAGGTGACGATCTACAGTAGCTTCTAAATCTTTTGTAATAATATCATCATCTGTACCTAACACGTCAGACAACAACAGTTCATTCCCATCCCAATCAATGTTTAGCGGTTCATCAAAAGAAACTTCTGAACGATTTTTGTTATTTCGACGTAAATGCATTAAAATTTCATTTTCTATACAACGCGATGCATATGTTGCTAATTTTATTTTCTTTTCTGGATTAAATGTATTTACCGCTTTAATAAGGCCGATTGTTCCTATACTAATCAAATCTTCAATATTTATCCCTGTATTTTCAAACTTTCTTGCTATATATACAACGAGCCTTAAGTTACGTTCAATAAGTAATGACCTTGCTGCCTGATCTCCCTTTGGCAATTTATTCAAAAGAACTTCCTCTTCTTCTTTCGTTAACGGTGGTGGCAACGCTTCACTTCCACCAATATAATAAATTTCATCGGTCTTAATTCCTAATTTCAGCAATACTTTATACCAAAGGTATACTAAATAAAATTTTAATTTCATCATATTATCCCGCCTCTCATTATTAAGCGATCACCATTTTTTGTGAAATCAACATTTTTGGATGCACAATACATTGATACTCCCCATTTGTAGACAGTTGTTGTGTATTTAATCCAATTAATACTTTGTTTACAACAATAGAACTACCTTCATGATCAACTTGCACACTGTCAGGCTTAATTGCCCACAAAAATTGACTTTCTACTCCTACTGCACGGAAAGGAATTAAACGTAATTTTGTCGCCCAACCAGAATCATTTTCTGGTATTTGAGGAATTTCTGTTTTGGAATAAATTTGTTCTGTTAACCAAGATGGTAAGCAATGTTCTAATGATGAAACATGCATAATCATAACGGGTGTTTTTGTTAATGGATCGTAAAGTTGGTTCCCACTGTCAATAAGACCTGCCAGTTCTAGTTCTTCTTCGGCCAATTGAATTTTTACTTTCACAATTTGGTCATAGTGTATTTTCGTGACCTCTACGCTTTCAATACGCTTTTTAGAAAAATAATAAATTACCGGAAAACCAAAAATAACAAATAACCAACTAATTGGATCGCCGTAAGAAATTGACTGAGATTGAACCAATCCATTTACCATTTCATTCGTTTGCAAAAAGAAATGAGTTCCAATTAATCCTCCGCCAACCATAAAGGTTACAAAGTAAAAAGTACAAACAGTCTGTGCATAATTTCTAAATGTTGTAAACCCAAATGCTGTATACACAATAAGTAACGAGTACAGTAGTTTCATAATTGGATGTGTCATCATAGAAGCAAAAGGAGTAAAGGCAAAAATAACAATAGTTGAACCTATAAATGCCCCTAACACAAGCCTCCATCTTTTGATTTTCTTTTTTAACACGGTAGCTGTTAATAAAAGCAAAAGAAAATCAATGCAGGCGTTTAACAACCAAACAACGTCGGCGTAAACAACCAAACAATTCACCTCTTTTTTCAAGTTGAGACTAGTATAATGCATATCCAATAGGAAAGTGTGTCAATTTGCGGAGGTGTTTTTTTGTTATTTTGTGATTTCTAGACATAATCTGTCGGTAAAGAATAAAAGTACAAATTCATAGAATGATATACTCTTATTTTCACCAACAAAATATATTGAAATATACCAAATAAAAAAAGACCTGCTTAGCAGGTCTTTTCCATTTAAAAAACAAAAAAGGAGCATGAAAGCTCCTTTTTTTATCGTCTACGACGGTTACGTAAAAATGCTGGAATATCGATATCATCTGAATCTGAATGACGTTCATGTACAACTGGCTCTTCACGCTTCATTTCACGTTTTACTTCACGTTGTTTTGAAGGTTGAGCTACTGGTTGTTGCTGTTGTTGCGTGTGGTTCGCATTCGGACGAATAATTGGTTTTGGTGGTTGAGTTGCAATGCTATCATCAAAACCAGTTGCAATTACAGTTACAACGATATCATCTTTTAATCCTTCGTTAATAACAGAACCGAAGATCATATTTACTTCTGGATCTGAAGCTGAGGCTACGATATCTGCCGCTTCTTGTACTTCATATAAGCTTAAGTTAGCGCCACCCGTAATATTCATGATAACACCTTGAGCTCCATCAATAGATGTTTCTAGTAATGGACTAGAAATCGCTTTTTTCGCAGCTTCTGCAGCACGATTTTCCCCGTTACCAGAACCAATACCCATTAAAGCAGAACCTCTATTAGACATAATTGTCTTTACGTCTGCAAAGTCTAAATTAATTAAACCTGGCGTTGCAATTAAATCCGAAATACCTTGAACACCTTGACGTAATACGTTATCAGCTTCACGGAATGCTTCTAACATTGGCGTATTTTTATCAACGATCTCTAATAAGCGATCGTTTGGAATTACAATAAGAGTATCTACATTTTCTTTAAATGCTGCAATACCAGATGCTGCTTGCGTTGCACGTTTACGTCCTTCAAAAGTAAATGGACGTGTTACAACACCAACTGTTAAAGCACCTAATTCTTTTGCAACTTGAGCAACAACTGGAGCTGCACCAGTTCCAGTTCCACCGCCCATACCAGCAGTTACGAAGACCATATCCGCACCACGAAGTGCTTCTTGGATCTGTTCTTTACTTTCTTCTGCAGCTTTTTTCCCTACTTCAGGGTTTGCGCCTGCACCAAGTCCACGCGTTAATTTTCCACCAATTTGCATTTTTGTTTCAGCTTTTGATAGATTTAATGCTTGTGCATCAGTGTTCACAGCGATAAAGTCTACACCTTGTACACCGTGTTCAATCATACGGTTTACAGCATTGTTTCCGCCACCGCCGACACCGATAACTTTTATATTCGCTAATTGATCTTGAGTAGTATCAAACTCTAACATGTCGAAATCCCCCTAGAACCTCATTTTTCGTGTCCAATTTTAATCCCATAAATAACGGAATACACGTTTTACTTTTGACATCATACGGTCATCATTTTGATTATTATTGTTTTGATTACGAGTTTTTTGTTTCGCAGGTTGCTGTTGTACCGGCGTTGGTGCTGGTGCTGGTACTGTTTCAAAATGCTCTTGCTTTTCCTGCACATTTTTCCCACGTAATTTAGCTTTTTGATAAGAATGTTTAATTAATCCAACTCCGCTTGTATATTGGGGCTCACGCACACCAATATAATCAGGAGTTGCTACACGAACATTTTCATGTAAAATATCATATGCAAGATCAAGAACACCTGGCATAGAAGCAATTCCGCCAGTTAGTACATAACCAGAAGCCACTTGCTTTACTCCTAACTTACGCACTTCATCTTGAACAAACATTAAAATTTCCTCTACACGAGCCTCTATTATATCCGATAATTCCAACTGAGAATATTGTTCTGTTTGATCACTTCCCATAATAGGAACCGTAAACATCTCTTCTTCAGATGCTGTATCATAAAAAGCATGTCCATATTTCAACTTAATTTGATCTGCATTTTCTGTTGAAGTTTTCAACCCAATTGCAATATCCTTCGTTATATGGTCTCCACCTAATGGTAATACGCTCGTCGCTTGTAACTCTCCGTCTTTAAAAATAGATAAAGTTGTAGATCCTCCCCCCATATCAACAAGGGCTACTCCTCTATTTTTTTCATCTGAAGATATAGCAACTGTTGCAGCCGCTAAAGGTTGAAGACAAATATCAACAATTTCAAGACCTGCTTTTTCTACACAACGAAGTAGGTTATGTAGTAAAGTTCTCGAGCCTGTAATAAGTGTGCCTTCCATTTCTAATCTTACACCGATCATCCCGCGTGGATCGTTAATCTCGTCAAGACCGTCTACGATGAACTGTCGAGGTACCACATCAATAAACTCACGTTCTGGAGCAATTGACACAACTTGTGCTGCATCTAGAACGCGTAAGACATCTTCATTCCCGATTTCACGATCTTCATTTGAAACAGCGACTACTCCGTGACAAGGAAGTAGCTGTACCTGGTTTGCATTGACACCTACTACAACTTGCTCAATGTGGATTCCCACCATACGCTCAGCTTGTTCAATTGCTTTTTTAATTGATCGAACAGTCTCGTCTATATCAACTATCGATCCCTTCTTTAAACCATTTGATTTTACATTTCCAACACCAATAATGTTTAAGCTGTCATTAACCATTTCACCAATGATGACTTTAACATTGGATGTACCGATGTCAAGACTAACATATATTTCATTGCTGTTCATTCTTTGGCACCTCCTTCTTTATTTATACCATACAACTCAATATATGGAACAACAATCGCAACTTTACTATTTATAAGAAAAATATTCAACGTCTTTATACGTTTCCCTTTTTTAACCCTATATTTTTCTTATTTTTATTTAGCATTCAATTAAGAATATCGCAGTAAACTATGAATAACTGCTTATCTTGAAATAATTCTATTTCGAGTGTAAAGTTTACCGCCAAGTATAAGTCTACACTAAGATGTACTCATAGAAAAGTGAAACTTGTACCAATACTAGTATGAATCTAAGAATTTTTACATATTTTTCATCAAATGAACCATTCTTCTAAATTCGTATGCATATAATAGAACGTTTGTTTTGTTTTTTCTGCTATAAGCAACGAAAACTACCATTCTATTCTTTTTTTTCTCCCGCACCTAATTCTTTCGTATATGCACCTACTTCTAAATCAATTAATACCTTCTTACCTGGTTCAATTGTTTTTAAAATAAGCGGATAGGCTTCCATACGTTTTGCGAAATTTTGAATCGTAGTGCTCACTTCATAACCTTCATTCATATATAAAGTAAGATGATCTTCATTCGCATTCGTTGGAGAATAGCGAATCTCCGAAATAGATTTTAAAATAGCTGGTGTTAATTTTTCTAGTTCAGCGATTAACTCCTTCATTTTCTCTTCTTTAAAAGGTTCGAAAATCGGTGCTGCAACAGGAAGTTTTCCATTAGGTAGTACATCAAGTGTTTTTCCATTCTCTAATAACGGTTGTAATTTTCCCTCTTTATTTATATAACCAATCGTTAAATATTCTTCAATATGAACATCAATCTTGTTTGGAAAACGTTTTTTTACATTTACTGCTTTAATTTCTTTTCGCTTCGTTAAGTTTTCTTCAGCTTTATGTGCTGTCACTCGGAAATAACTTGTATCATATGTCACGCCTGAATCCTTCATTACTTGCTCATCCGTCATATAATGATTTCCAAACACACTAATCTTTTTTATATTACTAAGCGGAGACCGAAAATAAATTAAAAAGAGCACTAATAAAAATAAAATTGATATGTATAAAATCAATCGATGATTAACATTTTTTTTGTTTTTTTTCTTTTGATTTTTCAATTTTGGTACACGATCTTGTAGTTTAATCACTTTACTATTATTCATGTACGATCCCCCTATGTAACATAAAGAACGGCATGTTCCTCATGCCGTTCTTATCTTCTTATTATAACATAAATGATAATGAGCGGAACGAATAACCGTTATCTTCCAATGATTTCTACTTCTGTGTGCATATCTACATCAAATTTATCCTTAATTGTATGTTTTATTAATTCAATTAAGGACAATACATCTTGCGCTGAAGCTCCCCCGGTATTAACAATAAAATTGCCATGCATTTGAGAAATTTGAGCTCCACCAATCCTATAACCACGAAGCCCTGCTTTTTCTACTAAATCGCCTGCAAAATGTGGGATTGGATTCCGAAATATACTTCCTGCACACGGGTGATTCCATGGTTGCGTTTCACGGCGGTAATCTTTATTATTTTGCATGCTACGTACAATTTCTTCACGTTTTCCCGCCTGTAATTGAAACTCCGCCTCTAAAACAATACCAGGCCGTTTCGTTTGCAATACAGATGCCCGATAAGAAAACTCCAGTTCTTTATTCGTTAACCAGTCAATTGTACCGTCTTCAAACAGAATGAGAGCCTTCGATAATACACTCGATATATCCGATTTATGTGCACCTGCATTCATATATACTGCACCACCGACACTTCCTGGAATACCGCTTGCAAACTCCAATCCAGCTAACCCTTGACGACTAAGTAAAGTTGACAATTTAATAAGAGAATATCCACTACCAACTCTTACCTTATGTTTTTCGACCTCTAAGTGATCTAATCCTTCTCCTAAACGAATAACAACACCTTCTATGCCTTGATCAGATACAAGAAGGTTTGAACCGCGCCCAATTACAGTCCACTTCGTTTTGTATTGCTTTACTAACTGTAATGTTTTTTCAATACCGGCTACATGCTTAGGCACAATTAAAATATCCGCTGGTCCACCTATTTTCATAGTTGTATAACGCGCTAACGACTCGTTAACTAAAACACGACCAACGTCTGCTTCTATAAGCTCATTTACTAATTGTTCCATAGACAATCTCCCCCATATTAAGTCTCCTTATGACAATAATATGCAGGGCGTTCACCTAACGTTATCCCTCTATTTACGGGCAGTACAGCTCCTAAATCAAAATTCGGCGGTAACAAAGAAGTTAGGCGGTATCGGGATGCCAGTAAACATCCGATTAGTGAAAGGTAATAATCAACGAGAGAGAATCACTCCCCACTGATTAAAGCCTCACTTTATTTTTTTACAAGCTTATTCATTACTTCATACAGCTTATTTGCTGCATCTGGAATACCTAGTTTCTTAGCAGCTAGCTTCATATTTTGTAATGTTTGTGCATCCAATAAAATCTCATCAATATCACGAATAAGTGTTTCAGCTGTTAAATCTTTTTCAAGTAACATTTTTGCCGCTCCTTTATCAACAACTGAACGTGCATTCTTTTCCTGATGATTATTTGTTACGTACGGACTCGGTATTAACACACTTGGTTTTCCTAACGCTGTTAATTCTGCAAGTGTTGTTGCCCCAGCCCTTGAAACAACAAGGTCTACACCAGTTAGTACCTCTGGCATATTATGAATGAACGGCTTAATAATAACATTGTTCGGGTTCCCTTTTTGCTTCACGGCTTCCATCACTTTGTCATAATGTACTTCACCTGTTACATATAGTATTTCGTAGCTTTTGTTCCCAAACTGTTCAATTGCTTCAACGAAGGCATCGTTAATCGGTCTAGCCCCACGACTTCCACCAAATATAAGTACAGACTTTTTAGGAAGAGAAAGCCCAACTGAACGTTTCCCTTTCATTCCATTTTGATCCATTACCTCTGATGCTCGCGGATTACCTGTCATTACCACTTTTGACTCTGGAAAATGCTCTGTAGCTGCTTCAAAACAAACAGCAACTTTATCAACATAACGACTTAAAAATTTGTTCGTTACACCTGGTACACTATTTTGTTCATGTACAATAGTCGGAATACCTAATTTGGCTGCAGCGTATACAACTGGTCCACATACATATCCACCCGTTCCAATTACGATATCCGGATTAAAACGACGAATATATCGTTTACTATCCTGTACACCTTTTAGAAAACGCATTACTGTTTTCACATTATCTAATGATATTTTTCGTTTAAATCCACTTATAACAATAGATTGAAATGGTATACCTGCTTTTGGAACGATTGTACTCTCTAGTCCATTTTCCGTACCAATATATAAAAATCTTGCTTCTGGATTTAACTTTTTTATTTCTCTAATTAAAGCAAGAGCTGGATAAATATGACCACCAGTACCCCCACCACTCACTAATACACGCACTACTAACTCCTCCGCTTCTCTTTTCTTATTTCCATTATATTTATTTCTATATACATATTGCATTTTTACACACATACGAAAAACCCTGTCTTATAAACAGGGTTTAGTAGCGAGAATGGCGACTTATATTTAATAATACACCTACTGCCATTAACATTAATGTCAAACTTGATCCACCATAACTTAAAAACGGCAAGGTAATACCCGTAACAGGCATCAGTCCTGTTACAACACCAACATTAATCATTACTTGAATCGCAATCATCGCCACAATACCTACTGCTAAAAACGTACCATATAAATCTGGCGCTCCTAATGCGATACGAATCCCGCGCCATAATAATAGACTAAATAATAATAACACAAATGACCCACCAATAAAACCTAATTCCTCGGATAAGATTGCAAATATAAAGTCAGTTTGTGGTTCAGGTAAATAAAGAAATTTTTGTCTACTTTGTCCAAGCCCAAGTCCAAATAATCCACCGGGTCCAATTGCGAGTAATGATTGGATAATTTGAAATCCACTTCCAAGCGGATCTGCCCACGGGTCTAAATATGATGTAATGCGCTTCATTCGATACGGTGCTGATGCGATTAACCCTACAAACCCCGCTACACCAAGCAAACCAAACATCGCAAAGTGAAAGACCCTCGCTCCCGAAATAAATATCATAATGATACATGTCCCAACCATTACCGTTCCTGTCCCAAGGTCTGGCTGTAACATAATCATCCCAAAAGCAAGAAACACAAAACTAAGAGCCGGTAATAAACCACGTTTAAAAGATGTAATCAATTTTTGCCGTTCCGCTAAAAACTTTGCCAAGAAAATAATCATCGCAAACTTCATAAATTCTGACGGTTGAATCGAAAATGCTCCGATCCCAATCCAACTTCGTGCTCCTCCTCGAACAAGACCTACTCCAGGAATAAGAACGAGAATAAGAAGAATGAAGCAAACTAGCAAAATTACTTTTGAATACGTACGCCACACCCAATAATCAATTTTCATAATAAAAAACATAGCTACTACACCAAGACCCGCAAACAGTAATTGTCTTTTGGCAAAAAAGAATGAGTCCCCCATTTTATAAGAGGCCCAAACTGCACTCGCACTATAAACCATAATCATTCCGATTGTCAACAATGAAAGTGTTACGATGATGAGAATAAAATCAGGCGTTTTCTTCATTACCCACAAACACCACCTCTTTAGGCAGAACCTTTTGCCCTATGTAACAAAACATCAGTAGGTGTTAGCCTACTGATGTTTTGATTTACTTTATATAAGTTTATGCACAGCTTGTATAAAAATGTCTCCTCTTTCTTCAAATGTTTTAAATTGATCCCAGCTTGCACACGCTGGAGAAAGAAGAACAACATCATCTTCTTTAGAATGAGCATAAGCTTTCACCACTGCTTCATCTAAAGTATCGACACTTTCAATTATATCTAATCCCGCTTTTTCTGCCGCTCTTACTAGTTTGGGAGCTGTTTGTCCAAATGTTACAATCGCTTTTACATTTTTGAAATACGGAATTAAATCATCGAATTCATTTCCGCGATCAAGCCCACCTGCTAGTAACACAATCGGTTGTGTAAACGCAGATAGTGCTTTCTCAGTCGCTAACATATTCGTTGCTTTTGAATCATTATAAAACTTACGGTTGTTAATCGTTGTTACATATTCTAAACGATGTTTTACACCAGTAAAACGTTTTAACACGACCGTAATTGCTTCATTAGAAGTACCTAATAATTTCGCAATACTCATCGCAGCTAAAATATTTTCTAGATTATGTTGACCAGGTAAAACGATATCACTTACTTCAACAACTTTTTCACCTTTGAAATAAAGAGCGTTATCTTTTATACACGCGCCATCTTCAATTTCTTTCGTTGTCGAAAACAGGATTTTTTGACCTTTAGTATCCGCAGATAACTCCATCACATCTGCATCATCCGCATTTATTACACTATAATCGTTTTCTGTTTGGTTTTTAAAAACATTTGCTTTTGCTAAACCATATTCCTTCTTCGTCCCATGATAATCTAAGTGGGCTTCAAATAAGTTTAAGAACGCTGCAATTTTAGGTTGGAACGATTCTACTCCCATCAATTGGAACGATGAAAGCTCTGTAACTACAACTTCATTTTCTTTTGCATCCTGTGCTACTTCACAAGCTACAGTTCCTATATTCCCTGCAATAACAGGATGCTTTTGTCCTTCTTTTAACATTTCAAATGTCAGCATTGTTGTCGTCGTTTTACCATTAGACCCTGTAATTCCAACAAATGGTGCTTTTGAAATACGATATGCTAATTCAACTTCCGTAACAATTGGAATTTCTTTTTCTTTCGCAGCAACTAATATTGGATTAGAATACGGGATTCCTGGATTTTTAACGACAAGAGAAATATTTCTCTCTAATAATTCTAAAGGATGGCCACCGCATACAACGTCCATTCCTTTTGCTTGTAATTCTGCAGCAAGTACATTGTCTGCTAAAGGCTTTCCGTCATTTACAATGACATTCGCCCCTAATTTTTGCAACAAAGTAGCTGCTGCATAACCACTCTTTGCAATGCCTAATACAAGAATATTTTTATTTTGAAATTCAGTTACAGTTTTCAATTACATCCACACCCCGATATAAATTCCTAACACAGCTAATAAAAATCCTACAGACCAAAACGTTACAACAACGCGCCATTCTGACCAACCACATAATTCATAATGGTGGTGTAATGGACTCATTTTAAAGACACGTTTTCCTGTTGTTTTAAACGAAATAACTTGAATAATAACAGATAAAGTTTCCATTACGAATACTCCACCAATAATTACAAGTAGTAATTCTTGTTTTAATAAAATTGCTACAGCTGCGATAGCTCCACCTAAAGCTAAGGAACCTGTATCCCCCATAAATACTTTTGCTGGATTCGCGTTGAATACTAAAAATCCCAGTACTGCTCCGACAACTGCCATACAGAATATCGCAACTCCAAATTGTTCTTGTGCTACTGCAATAATACTAAATGCTCCAAATGCAATAGCCGCTGTTCCTGATAATAAACCATCTAAACCATCAGTTAAGTTAACCGCATTCGAGCCACCGATTAGCATAAATAGTACAAGTACAAAATACGCCCAACCTAATTCAAACTTAACATCCGTACCTGGAATCATGATATATGTGTGAAATGCTTGCCCTTTTCCAATTAAAAAGAACGCAATAGCAATAACAAGCTGACCTACTAATTTTTGTTTTGATGTTAAACCAAGATTTCTCTTCTTAACTACCTTTATGTAGTCATCTAAAAATCCAATCAATCCATAACCAAATGTCACTAATAATAATAACGAAACCTCTGCACCTAAATGATTAAACTTAATCGCCATAATAAGTGAAGTGACCATCATAGATACATATATGACAATACCGCCCATTGTCGGTGTCCCTGATTTTTTTTGATGTGACTTTGGTCCCTCATCACGAATACTCTGTCCGAACTTTAATTTTCTTAAAAATGGAATAAACAATGGCGAAAGGGCAACAGAAATTAAGAATGCTACCCCAGCCGTTACTAATAAACCTTGCTCAAGCACATGTAGTCCTCCTCTCACGTTGTTACTCTTCGTTGTTTAAACGCCCTGTAATTGCTTCTTTCGCAACTTCACGATCATCAAAATGATGAACTTCTTTACCAATAATTTGATACGTTTCATGACCCTTACCAGCAATAATAATGATATCATCTGCTTTCACATTAGCGATCGCATGGTGTATCGCTTCTTTTCTATCAATAATCACTTCATAATTATTCCCACTTGCACCCTGTACCATATCATCTAAAATAGCCGCTGGATCTTCACTTCTTGGATTATCTGATGTATAAATTGCATGAGTTGCATATTTTGTTGCAACACTTGCCATTATCGGTCTCTTTGTTCGATCCCTATCGCCGCCACAACCAACGATACAATACACATCACCTTTTGCAAATTGTTTTGCAGTTTTTAATACATTTTCTAAACTATCCGGCGTATGCGCGTAATCAACAATAACTGTATAATTTTGTCCGCCATCAACAACTTCAAAACGTCCTGGAACCCCAGCTAGTTCTTTTATAACAGCAATGATTGTTTGTAATTTCACACCCGAAACAAGTCCTGCTGCTGTTGCTGCAAGTACGTTATATACATTGAATTTACCTATTAATTTCATCGTAACATTTACACTTTCATACGGTGTGACAAGCGTAAATGTAGTCCCACCACTCGTCATAACGATATTTTTTGCCATAATGTCACTTGTTGTATCAATACCATATGTTACAACTGTTGCTGCAGTACTTCTCATATACTCTTCTGTTACATTATCATCGCTATTCAGCACAGCGTACTTTTCACGATTATGATTATAACTATTGCCAAGCTGTGCAAATAGTAACCCTTTTGCATGTTTATATTCTTCCATCGTTTTATGATAATCTAAATGATCTTGTGTTAAATTCGTAAACACCGCTACATCGTAATCACATCCGTGTACACGACCAAGATCTAACGCATGTGACGAAACTTCCATTACCGTGCTGTCCACACCTTGTTCAACCATTTTTGAAAACGTCTGTTGAAGTGTTAGTGCATCTGGTGTTGTATTTTTCACCTCAAATGTTTCATCACCGATTTTCATATTAATCGTCCCAATTAGCCCTGTTTTATGACCATGTGCTCGCATAATCTCATCCATAATATGCGATGTTGTTGTCTTTCCATTTGTACCTGTAATTCCGATTAAATGTAACTTGTGTGTCGGTTGACCATAAAAATAATCAGCTAAAACCGCTAACGAACGAAAAGTATTTTTCACAAGTACAACTGGAACGTCAACATCAATTGGTCTTTCCGCAACAATAGCAGCCGCTCCTTGTGCCGCTGCTTGCTTAGCAAAATCATGGCTATCAACCGTATATCCTTTCATACATACAAATAAGCTTCCTTCTTTCACTTTACGTGAATCAGCTTCTATAGATGTGATTTCTGGATTTTCTTTTGGAACAACTGGAAAATCATGCAAACATGATAAAAGTGTATGCAACTTCATTTCACTAAACCCTCTCTACATTGTTTATTTATCTTTTTTTCAGTAAGCAACACATTACCTCCTATATAAGGAGGTAAGTGCTACTGGCCTATTTATGAATGAGACACTTATTGTCTCACATTAAGTAACTGTTCTATAAAGAACTCACTTCCACCAATTGTACCATAAAACGTACTATGTTACCTTTAATTCCCGAAGTAAATTCTAATTTTTGAGCCTTCTTTTACTTTAGCTCCCGCTTCTGGTGATTGCTTAATTACTTTCTCTCCATCTCCACTTATATCAAGCTGCAAATCGACGAGTTGTGTTTGTAAGTCTTTCTTTTTCATTCCAATTAAATTCGGAACTTCCACAGTTGGTGTATCGCCCCATTTATATTCTTTCTCAACTTGTTCTTTTCTCGGTTTCACTCCCATAACAGGAAGAGCATCTCGAAGGATATTCCCGACAATTGGAGCTGCTACCACTCCACCAAACTGTGTAACCCCTTTTGGATTATCCACAGCAACATACACAACAATCTCTGGATCATCCGCTGGGGCAAATCCGATAAAAGATACAATATAATTATTCTCTAAATATTTACCATCTTTCACCTTTTGAGCAGTACCCGTTTTTCCACCTACACGATATCCATCAATATAAGCTCCTTTACCAGAACCTTTCGCTACAACATTCTCTAATGCATAACGAACTTTTTCTGAAGTTTCCTTGGAAATAACTTTTCTTTTCTCAACAGGTGTCTTTTTACTAACAACTTGATTATTTTTTGAATCAATAAACTCCTTAGCTATATACGGCTGATACAATGTTCCACCATTTACAGCCGCCGCTACAGCTGCTACTTGTTGAATTGGTGTAACAGAAACCCCTTGGCCGAATGAAGTTGTTGCTTGCTCTACTGGACCAACTTTATCTAAATTAAATAAAATCCCACTACCTTCACCTTGCAAGTCAATTCCAGTCTTCTGCCCAAAACCAAAATTACGAATGTATTTAAATAATCGGTCTTTACCAAGGCGATCACCAAGTTCAATAAATCCCGGGTTACATGAGTTTTGAACGACTTCTAAAAACGTTTGACTGCCATGACCTCCTGCTTTCCAGCATTTCAATCTAGCTCCACCGACTTCAGCTGCTCCATCATCATAAAACGTATCCTTCTCTAAGTCTACTAAATTTTCATTCAATGCTGCAGCTAATGTAATGATCTTAAATGTTGAACCAGGCTCATACGTACTCCACACAGGTAGATTTCTGTTATACACTTCTGGAGAGACACTTTGAAAATCCGCTGGATCAAAACTCGGCCGACTAGACATACCTAAAATTTCACCATTTTTAGGATTCATTGCAATCGCAATCATACCGTCTGGATTATAAGTTGACTCCGCAATATTCATTTCTCTTTCCATAATCCTTGTAATACGCGCATCGATTGTTAATCCTAAATTTAAACCAGCTTCTGGTTTTTTGAAATCATCACCAACATTAGGCATCCTTTGTCCTTTCGCATCTGCAAAAAAACGCACATGACCTTTGTCCCCATTTAGCTCCTTATCATAATATTTTTCTAGTCCCATAAGACCTTGGTTATCGCTACCTGCAAAACCTAATACATGTGATAAAAAATTCCCAAATGGATAGTACCGGATAGAATCCTCTGCGATATACACGCCCTTCAAACTTAAGCCTCGTACCTCTTTCGCTTTGTCATGTGATATTTTCCTTCCGCCTTTATCTAACCTTACAATCGATTCTTTTTTTGTAATCCTCTTATAAATCTCATCTTTTTCCACACCTAATACTGCAGCTAACTTCTCTGCAGTCTCTGCTGGTTTTTCAATTTGCCTCGGTACAACAAAGACAGTTGGAGCACTTTTATTCGTGGCAAGTTCCACACCATTTCGGTCTAAAATTTTCCCACGTTCGGGTTCAAAAGTAATATTACGACTCCATGAATCTTTCGCACGATCCGTTAACATATTCCCAAGAAAAAATTGCACATATCCAAGACGAATATCGATAATAGTGAAGATAAGTATACCTGATATAAGTATAAAAATAAGTCGTTTTCTAACTGTTACATTTGATACACGCATATCGGAACAAGCCTCCCTTACGCCTAGCTTGTTCCAATATATGCTTGTACTTATTTAATTAGAACTTCTTCTCTTTTACCATTACGGCTTTTCTGCTTCTTGTTGTGGTTCAAGTGGCGGTACGAGTGTGACACCTAATTCTGTACCCGGTTGTAATAATGTTCCTTCCGCCACACTTTGTTCTGTTACGTATCCTGTACCAGAAGGCTTCAAGTTAAGCTGTAATGTCTTCGCTAAATTCATAACATCACGCAGTGCCCATCCTTGTATATTTGGCATTGTAGGTTTATCTCCTACCAAGAAGACTCGGTCGCCTTTCAATGTTTGTTCAGTCGCTTTTGGTACTTGTTGCTGTACTTTCCCTTCACCTAATACGATTGGACGAAGTTTTGCTTTATCAATTGCTTTCCCCGCTTCAGCCATCGTTTTACCAGTTACATCTGGAACAGTAGTTTGTTGCTCTTTCAGATGTTTTTTCGGATCTTTCACTTCATTTGGCTTAATCTTTAAATACTCTAAACTATTTTTTGTTACATATTTAAAAATATCAGCTAAAGGCTGTGCACCGTTCTCATCATCTTTTAATTTCGGCTGTTTTACAGCTACATACACAACAAGTTGTGGGTCGTCCATTGGTGCCATACCTAAGAATGAGAATATATAATTCTGTCTTCCTGTCATATAGCCGCCTTTTCCATCCGGAATTTGCGCTGTACCTGTTTTACCACCAACTGAATATCCATCAATTTTATAAGCTGTCCCTGTACCTTTCGGAGATGTAACAACACGTTCTAATAACTGTCTTACTTGCGCTGCTGTTTCCTTTGTAACAGGTTTTCCTACTTCTTCTGGCTTATGTTCTAATTTTACTTTCCCTGTTATCGGATCTACAATTTTATCAATTGCATAAGGTTTCATCATTTTCCCATCATTTGCAATAGCTGTTGCAGCTTGTACAAGCTGAATTGGTGTTACAGTGGAACCTTGTCCAAAAGCTGTTGTCACTTGTTGTATTTGCTGATCAAATAAAATTGTATTCGATCCTTCACCTGATAAATCAATGTTCGTTTTTTCATCTAATCCAAAACTATGAATATATTTTCGGAAACGTTCTGGACCAAGTTTTTGATCTCCTAAAATTGCAAACGCTACGTTTGAAGAACGTTCTACCCCTTCATCAAACGTGATAGAGCCCCAACCAGCACCGCCGTTATGATCTTTTATTTTCCTATTTCCAACTTGATATGTCCCGGACTGATAATAATCTTGCCCTTTGTACACACCTTCATTAATAGCTGCCGCTAACGTGAAAATTTTCATTGTTGATCCAGGTTCAAATGCATTGGCAATTGCGTCATTGAAGAAATATTTAATTTGACGATCATTAGGGTCATAACTAGGTTTAGTAGACGTCGCTAATATTTTTCCAGTTTTCGGATCTGCAACAATCCCTATTAAACTTTCTGGTTCATATTGCTTACTTGCTGCTTTCATCGCGTCTTCTAAATAACTTTGGACACGGTGATCAATTGTTAAATACGCGTTATCTCCATTTTTAGGTGCCTTTACATTAACTTTTCCACCATCAAGAGACACACCTTTACGGTCACCTGTATATGCTACTTCTCCGTTAGAAGCACTTAAATATTTATCCAAGCTTTTCTCTATGCCAAATTGACCTACCGAGGTTCCATTCTCATTTGGTTTTGCATGACCTATAACGTAAGATGCGAAATCACCGTTTGGATACACCCTTGCATTTTCTGTAATAAAAGATATTCCCGGCAACTTCAACGCTTCTATTTGTTCCTTCTTTTCTTTCGTCAAATCCTTACCTAACGTTCCAAATTCGACTTGACTTCTACCTTCCTTATTTAAAGAAGCTAAAATATCCTCTTCGCCTTTTCCAAGTACTCCTGCAATTTTCTTTGCAGTATCTTCTTTATTCTCAACAGAGTTAGCACCTTTTAGGGCGGCTACTATTTTATAAGAGTTTGCGTCTTGCGCTAACACATGACCGTTTTGATCATAAATGGTTCCTCTGTTCGCTTCAAGAACTCCTGTTTTACTATGCTTTTGTTTAGCAAGTGCATCTAAATCTTGATTATGAACTGTTCCTGTTGATTGTATGTAAAAAAATCGGGCTAATAACAGCAAAAAGAGCAGGAGGAAAAATATCATAAAATAACCTGCTCCCTTATTGGTATGAAATTTAGTCATATTCTTCTTCATCGTTCCTTCACACCTATTGCCTTATTTGAGGCCTTTCACATTATTCGCATTAATTTCTAGCCCGTGTTTTTTTGCAACTTCAGCGATTCGTTCATAGCGACTTAACTTCTCTACTTCAGCTTGTAATTCTTGATTTTCTTTTTGCTGCTGTACAATTTTTTCTTCTATCGTCGCTGCTTCTACATTAACTTGATAAAGGCCTGCTTTATTTCCAATAAACGCGACACAGGCATACAATAAAAAGCCAATAAACGCTACATACAACAGTTTTTCGATTCTTGTAATTTTCGCTTTAACTTTCGGCTTAACCATCTGCTGTGGGGGCGTTTGAATTTGCACCTCTTCTTGCGCTTGTTGTTTGTACTTTACAGCTAAATTAGTCATACCTCTCTCTCCCTTTTATCGTTTTTCAGCGATTCTCAACTTCGCAGAACGCGCACGATTATTTTCTTCTAGCTCTATATCAGAAGGTAAAATCGGTTTTCTTGTAATAAGCTTTAATTTCGGCTTAAATTCATCAGGAATAATCGGTAATCCTGGCGGCAATTGTGGCGTTGTACTATTTCGCTTAAACGTTGTTTTACAAATACGATCTTCTAATGAATGGAATGTTATAACACTAACTCTTCCACCTGGCTTAACCATCTCAATAGCAGATTCCAATGCTTCTTCAAATACTTTTAATTCATCATTTACAGCTATACGAATTGCCTGAAACACTCGCTTAGCAGGATGCCCACCAGTTCTACGAGCAGGAGCCGGAATACCTTCTTTAATTAGCTCTACTAATTCTCCTGTCGTTTCAATAGCTTTATTCTCACGATAAACTTCAATTTTTCTTGCAATTTGTTTTGAAAATTTCTCTTCACCGTATTGGAAGAAAATCCTTACAAGTTGTTCATATGACCAACTATTTACAACATCATATGCTGTTAATGGGGCATCTTGATCCATCCGCATATCTAACGGTGCATCATGATGATAACTAAAGCCTCGCTCTGGTGTATCTAATTGTGGGGATGAAACACCTAAATCAAATAAAATACCGTCTACTTCTGTTATACCTATTTCCTGCAGTTTTTCAGCTAAATAGCGGAAATTACTCTTTACTGTTATAAACTGTTCACCGTATGAAGAGAACTTTTCTTTCGCGTTTTGAATCGCTATCTCATCTTGATCAAACGCTATTAATTTTCCACCTTCAGTTAATTGGGATAATAAATAAGAACTATGTCCTCCTCCCCCCAGTGTACAATCTACATATGTACCATCTGGCTTTATATCTAAGCCGTCTACTGTTTCCTTTAAAAGCACTGTTACGTGTTTAAACATTGTTGCACCTACTCTTTTTCCAATTAATTATGTTGAATGTATCCCTTCCTCTAAACACATCTTTCACGCTTAGAGAATGAAATAATACGAAAGAACGACTCATTTAACTTACCAATAAAGGCAACATACTATACAAATCGCTATTTTCTTTTATTATATACTAAATTTTATCATCTTTTGCGGGAATTTAAATAAAAAACTGTCGAAAAAGCGAATAATACGTTTACATTTTGTGCTATTTTGTCATATATTTAAGTATCCAACACAATTACCATATCTATTTTTCCGATTGATAATTCAGAAAAAAATCACTTCACAGTAAATTCAACGGAATAAAAATAAAATCCTGCTCCAAGGAGCAAGATTTTATAGTTTTATAACATGATGTTTTCCGTCCCAAGAAAAAGGGTTTTCCATTACACGATCAACGAAATCCAAACCAAACTGATTTAAATAATAACATACATTCCACACACGTTCTTGCGGCGCACCTAATGGACGAAGTGCGAATTGTATACGGCGAAATTTATTTAGCTGAACCTCATACTTTTTCTCAACATTTTTTTTCAACATTCTTTCCAGCAGTTCAATTTGTTCATTAATTTTCAATTCGTTTTTCCCTGCAAACGCACTTAACCCCGGCTCTATTTTCTTTACAAATTGCTGTAAAGATGTATGAATATCGGCAATTTCTTTTTTCGCCTTTTCAAAATGATTATCAATCGGTTCCTCTATTTGATTAGACAACCAGTTTTCACGCAGTTTATCGACATCATTTAAAAACGGATCACTTTCTCTCAATTGCAGATCGAATAAATCTGTCGCTATACATCTCTCCACATAAGTAATTGTAAGACGAGGAACGACAGGTGGCATTTGAAAACCGACAGTATGGAATACTTGTTGTAATTCACTCCAATAAGCTAATTCCCCTGGACCTCCAATAAATGCGAGCGTAGGAAATACATACTCTTGCATAAGAGGACGTGTTACAACATTATTACTAAAACGTGCCGGATTTCTCTCCATCTCTTCAATCAACTCTTCGTATGAAAATGAATGCGCCCCATCCTTTCCAACAAACTTACCTTGATGCTCTTCAAGCAATACTCGTTCATTATCTATTTCCATAAATATATGCACTGCATGAGACTTCGTTTCAATAATCGGTTTGTATCCTAGTTCTTTAATTACTTCCTGCTGATTACGAAGGCCCTCTTGTACCTCTTTATACTTACTTATAATTCGCTTAAAAAATGGAATTTCTAACTTTCTTAATTCAGGATGATGTGAATCAACAAGGATTAAACCAGAATTAGCAAAGATTTTCGTAATAAGATGAGCAAAGAAATCTACATACGTATTCGATTTTTCCAAAGCATCATCAACAAATTTTAATACATCCTTTGTAAAATTTGTTTCTGGATATGTTTTAAAAATCTCTTCAATCCAATTTCTACAATCTTCAACAGAAAGTTCAGACTCAGAAGCACTCGCCTTTTTCGGATTACGATCATAAAAAATAGTTTTTTTCATCTTTTTATTTTTCGCTAAAAAAGTATGGTTAATCTCATCCATATCATGGTCTTCACCCGCAATCCAGAAGACAGGGACAACTTTCACCCCTAAACTTTCTTCTTTTTCCTTTGCAAGCTTTAAAATTGAAATAACTTTATGAATTGTATAAAGCGGTCCAGTTAATAACCCCGCTTGTTGTCCAGCTATTACAACATATGTATTTTCATCTCCAAGCGCTTTTACATTTTGAAGTGTAGATTCTCCCGCTTGTAATTTTGTATTATATTCTAATAAATGCGCTACTAAATCTTGGCGGAAAAACTCCCTTTCACGCAAATCATGTAAACGCTGTTTAAAAGCATCTTCTGTTAACATATAATCAAAACATGACTGTATCTCTTTTTTACCGTTCATATAGTCCGCTACAACACCTTGTTGCGGAACAGAGATTTCTTTTATCTCCATATAATTCTTCCTTTCGTATCCAGTTCTCTCACCAATCCACATTGTAGTCAATGTTTCACGTAAAAGCAAAGAATAACACTTATACTCTTGTTTCTAACCCTTTTATTGCATCGAACAAAAATTGAAGTGTCGGAACTGGTCGTTGCTGTTTCTTAGCCTCTTCTAATACATATCCAACAATCGCATTAATTTCCGTCTGTCTATTCGCTCTTACATCGGCTAGCATAGAGGATGTATTACGAGACGTTCCTTCACACACATTGCGTACCATTTGCCATACCATCTCTTTTTCTCCTCTAATAAGAAAGGCGACCTCCTGAAACACTTGCTCCATCATTTGATAAAAAAAACGATTCTTGATTAATTCACCATTCTTAACTCCCAATAACGCCGTCAACGGATTGATACATACATTTACCACTAATTTTTTATGCATAATCTCTTTCCAATCCGTTTCTATTTGAACTGGAAAATAAGAAACGGGAAAAGAATGGAATACACTTTCGAAATGTATAGATTGACCACAAACCACTCCAAATTTCGTTACCCCAACTCCAGTATGATGAACGATATGCCCTCCCTCTTTTTTCGCACCATGTTCTACAATACCAACAGCTATATTTTCACACCCTATGTTCAGCATCTTTTGAAGATGTGACATTCCGTTTTGCAAAAAGATTAATGATGCTGCCCCTTCCACAAACGGTAGTATGTCATCTATATGATATTGCTTCACAGCAATAAATATATAATCTAAATTTTGCGCTACTATACTTTCTATCGGTAAAACAGATGGATATACTGTTTCACATGTTCTATCTCTAATACAAGTTACACCTGTTTCATTTAACTCTTCAGCCTGCTTAGCTGTTCTTGTAAACAACGTAACATTTTGGTTACTTTTTTGTAAATAAAATGTATACAATAGACCAATAGCACCTGGTCCGACAATTCCAATTTTCATTTTCACACAAGGGATTCACATTAAGCACCCTTGCCGCCCCCCTTTTTTTATATCTTTTTAAAGTACATGAGCACGCCCTATAATTTCGTTGTCCTCTGCCAAACAAATACACTCTCATTTTTCACTACGTATATACTGCCTATTAATACACTTATACTCTTAATTTAGCAAATCCTCAAAAAAATAATAAAAGAAATATACTATCTTCTTCATAAAAATAAAAAAATGAGTTATACTATTTTTGTAAATATTTTTACTTTTCTGCATTCAACGAGATAAGAAAAGGATGTGATGTAATGGGATTCCCAAAAGTTGAGCGCTTGCTCATCAATTATAAAACGTTAGATGAATTTAAAAAATTTAAAGGGTGCGGAGCCCAAGAACTATCTATGCTGGAAGAATTGCAAGCAAACATTATTGAAAACGACAGTGAATCTCCATTTTACGGTATTTATTATGGCGGATCACTAATTGCACGTATGAGTCTATATATGAAAAGAAACGGCGGAGAACCATTCGAAATTACAGGTCCTTACCTAGAACTTTATAAACTTGAAGTATTACCAACTTTTCAAAAACAAGGATTCGGGCAAATGCTTGTAAATCATGCGAAACAAATGCAATTTCCTATTAAAACGATAGCGCGTATTCATTCATCTGGTTTTTGGGATAAATTAAGTTTCAACCCCGTATCAGTAACTGATGGAGATTTTTATATTTGGCATCCAGAAACAAATTTGAATGCGGTTACAAACGAAGAATCGGCTTAATAAATAAATAAAAAAAAACAGCTGTATAACAGCTGTTTTTTATTTCTTAAGCTTCTCTAACTTTTCATTCGAGCGAGCGTTGTTTCTTTCCACTACCATTACACTTCTTTTTTGATCGATATAATCAAGTAATGTTCTATACTCTTCCTCATATACTGATAATCGCTCCAGAAGGCGCTCTCTTTCTGTTTGTAATGATTCAACTTGTTGTTGCAACACCGTTAAAGAGTTTTCATCTTTATAATTTTGCAAGAAGTCAATAACATCATTCAACGTAATTGACGTAGGTTCTAACACCTTCGTCTCTTTCACTTCATAATTTTCTACTTTACGAAGTTGCTTTGCTTCCTCAATACGTTCTTTATATTGCTTTCTTACGTAAGAATTCCATCTAAATCCACATGCTGCTGGTGTACGTGATAAATTTTTTCCCACTTCCTTAAAGGCAGAAAGTTGTGTTCCACCTTCTCGAATATGCCGGAGTACTACTTCTGCCAGAAGCAAATCTTCATCATCAGTCCAAGCATCTTGTCTTGTTGTCGCCATCTCTCTAGTCCTCCCTATGCATTTTTTATTAAGCATATGCAGTTACTAGAAAAGATAGAATACAACAACTAAAGATTAAGACAAAAAAAATAAACGCAGAAGATATCTTCTGCGTTTATTTTCCCGCAATTACTTGCTGATTACTTCTTTACCTTTGTAAGTACCGCATGCTTTACATACACGGTGAGCTAATTTCGCTTCACCACAGCTTGGGCACTCTACCATACCAGGTACTGATAATTTGAAATGCGTACGACGCTTTCTTTTTACTGTTTTAGAAGTTCTTCTAAAAGGTACAGCCATTCTTCCCACCTCCTTAAAAGAAATAGTTATTTTCATATGAAGGCCTGAACCAGTCTTCCGATTATTTGTCAAAAAACTTTGCAAGTCCTGCCAATCTTGGATCAACAGTCTTTTCTTTGTCTTCTTCCGAAATCACTTGCCAGTCTTGACCTTGCGTCGGTGCTCCACCAGAAACATCATCACTGAAAATTTGCATTGGAATCTCCAAAAGTATATTTTCCTTGATTACGGGCAGTAAGTCAAGTACTTCTCCTTCTAAAGAATGAATTTCAGCTTCAGTTTCAAATTCTTCTTGTGAAGTTTGGAACACCTCAGTTGTTTTAATGTCAAATGGTAATGTCACATCTACTAAAGAGCGAGAACATGGTAAAACCATGCTTCCAGTTATATGTAGATGAAACGTAAACTTACCGGAGCCAAAATCAACTCTTCCCATTACATGCACAGGATTAATTTCACGAATATCTTTCTCGACCTCTTTTAGCTCACTTACATCTACCATCTCATCCAATGTCAATCCTTTATTTCTCAATTTATTCAATTGATGGATGGACCATTTCATATCATATCACCTCAAGGCAACAAACAAAATTATAGCTAGCCATTTTATATTTGTCAATGTTTTTTCTTTACACTATAATGAAGTCATCATAGTAAATAATATATAGAGTATCACGTTTTTCAAAAAGATGCTACATCGAAAGGAGAGATTACCATAAAAGCTGGTGGTATTGTTGTTGAATATAACCCTTTTCATAACGGTCATCTTTATCATGTGCAACAGACAAAAAAGTTAACACAATCCGATATAATAATTGCCGTTATGAGTGGTCCTTTTTTACAGCGTGGTGAGCCCGCACTCATTTCCAAATGGTATCGCACTAAAATGGCCTTAACAAACGGCGTAGACCTTGTTGTAGAGCTTCCATACGTCTTTGCAACACAAAAGGCTGAAACCTTCGCAAATGGTGCTATTTCCATTTTAAATGCCCTACGTGTTTCTGAAATTTGTTTCGGTAGTGAGGATGGACAAATCAAAAACTTTTATAATACCATCTCCGTACAAAAAAACGAAGAAGAGACTTTTAACTGCCTTGTAAAACAATTCATGGACACTGGTAATAGTTATGCAAAAGCAACATCAGATGCTTTCTCACACATTTTAACATCCGAAAACAACATTGATATGTCACAACCAAATAATATTTTAGGCTTCCAATATATGAAAGCAATTCTGTCACAGAATAGTTCTATACAAGCTCAAACTATACAAAGATTTGCCTCTCATTATCATGATGAAACATTTAATGACCAATATATTGCAAGCGCGACAAGCATCCGAAAACAACTCTTTAGCGAAGAAGGATCATTTACAACAATTGAACCTTTTCTCCCACAGGCAACCACTTCGCTTTTAGCAAATTACAAACAAAACTACGGGATATTACATAATTGGGAACAATACTTTTCATTTTTTAAATATAAACTCATGACGATGTCTCCAGGGGACTTACGACATATATATGAAATAGAAGAAGGTTTAGAGCATCGTATTTTATCAAAAATACAAAACAGTTCCTCCTTCTATTCATTCATGGAAGCATTAAAAACAAAACGTTATACATGGACTAGATTACAAAGAGCTTGTACACACATTTTAACAAACACAACAAAAGAGGAAATACGTAGCGCAAATATAGAACAACACGCACCATATATCCGCCTGTTAGGCATGTCACAAAAAGGTCAAACTTATCTTTCAAAAAACAAGAAAAAAATCGAACTTCCAATCCTTACTCATACAAAAACATTTGACCATGCCGCTTTAGATATAGAGAAAAAAGCAAACTCTGTATATTTCTCCATCATGCAAGAACCGTTACGCACGCAACTATTAAAACAGGATATAACACACCATCCTATTCGCTATGATGAAACAACTACAAAATTCCTATAAAAAACCTCTCTATTTCAGAGAGGTTTTTCCCTTATCCATCTTTTCTAAATATGTTAACGCATCATCCAGCGTATCCACTGGTATAATTTTCATTTTTGTTTTAATATCCTTTGCAGTCTCAAGTGCATCTTTATAGTTCGATTTCTCCGCACCTTTTTCATTTGGCGCAAAAAACACTTCAGCCCCGGCATCGCTAGCAGCCACCACTTTTTGATTTATACCACCAATTGGGCCCACTTCTCCTTTTTCATTAATTGTACCTGTTCCAGCTATCTCATGTCCTTTTGTTAAGTCTTCTTCCACAAGTTGATTATATATTTCTAATGTAAACATTAAACCTGCGGATGGTCCACCAATTTCATGAGAATTAATTTTCACTTTCGGATCGACCACTAATTCTCTTTCCGTAACGATAGAAACACCTATACCGACACGTCCATTTCCATTAGGAATCGTCTTTACATTTAAATTTTCTTTCAATTGTTTTCCATTTCTCATGTACTCAATACTTACAGCATCGCTTTCTTTTTTCCCAGTCATATATTCAATAAATTGCTCCGTCTTTTCAAATGTTTTTCCGTCAACAGCTATAATAACATCACCAAGCTTAAGCTTTCCTTCTGACGGCATTCCTTTTGCCACACCAGCAACTAATACACCTTTATTTTCAAAAAAAACAGAGCGATTTGCACGTTTATATGCATTATAAATTGCGGCATTTTGTGAATCTTTCATCGCATAATTTTGGCGAAATTGATATTCTTCATCACTCTCACCTTTTTGCAATATTTCTTCCGCTTTCGAAATATGTGTATATTTATTAAACTGTGCCGCTATTAAATTCACCACATTTGCTGGCCCCATTGAAACCGTAACAAGCATAAAATCACCAGATTCTTTCGTTCCACCCTCAACTTGAACGTAAGGCTCTAATTTGGCAGCCATTCCTGGTTTTGTTACATAATACGGTAAACGTACGTAAACAAGTAACATCGCCAATATAACCCCTATTAAGATTGCATATATAAACCGAAAACGCTTAAACATTATGTTTCTCCTTCCACTGCTCAATTAATAAATAAATATTTGAAACATGTTTTTCCGCTTCTACTTCTCCAACTCGAATAATGTCTTCAATGTTCGTAAAAGCACGTGAACTAAATTGCTCTACAGCTGGTCGCATCATTAAATCCGATGCAATTTGCCGATTCATTACAAGCTCATGCTGCATAATTTCAATACTTTGCATGATTACGTCATAAATGGACGTAACATCTCCATTCACCTTAATTGGAGATACATCAACAGCGATAACAATATCGGCCCCTAACTCTTTCACAACCGATACTGGGATGCGATCAATAACTCCACCATCCACTAATAATCGTCCATCTATTTTTTCTGGTACAAACACTCCAGGAACAGATATGCTAGCCCTCACCGCATCTGCAACTGGCCCACTTGTAAAAACCACTTTTTCCCCCTTCAGTATGTCAGTAGCCACAACAGCCGTCGGGATATCTAACTCTTCTAAATTTTTATTATATGTAAACACTTTAATCATATCTTTGACACGTTTTCCAGCAATAAATCCCATTTTTGGTACCGTGAAATCTAAATAATACTTCCGCTTAAAAACAGATGCCAATTTATACAATCTTTCAACGTTACTACTTGCCGCATAAAACGTACCTATTAGCGCCCCCATACTACTTCCTGCAATCATATGAATAGGGATACCCGCTTCCCTTAAAACCTTTATTACACCAATATGAGCAAACCCTTTCGCTCCTCCAGACCCAAGCGCTAAACCAATCTTTGGTTCTTTCATTTTTCTCACCCTTTAATTTTTTTCATTCCTTTTTCATACTTATGGTCTAAATTCACTACGTATCCACGTATACTGAAATGAACGTTTTTTGGGACAAAGGGGGATTTACTTACATGTATGAAAAATGGAAAACCGCTTTCCTTACCATATCAACGCTATTTTTAACCTTTTCTCTTGTACTCCACCCCCAAGCCGCTTTGCAAGCTTCTATTCGCGGGTTAAATATATGGTGGGAAGTTGTATTCCCTTCACTACTACCGTTTTTCATCATTGCAGAACTTCTAATTAGTATCGGTGTTGTAAAATTTATTGGCGTTATATTAGAACCACTCATGCGCCCACTTTTTCGCGTTCCAGGGATAGGTGGATTTGTTTGGGCCATGGGAATGGCTTCTGGTTTCCCTGCAGGCGCCAAATTAAGCGCTAGACTACGAAAAAGCAATCTTTTAACTCAGATTGAAGCGGAGCGCCTCGTTTCTTTCACAAATTCTTCTAATCCACTTTTTATTTTCGGTGCTGTGTCTATCGGTTTTTTTAATAATCCGAAATTAGGAATTATATTAGCGGCTGCCCATTATTTCAGTAACTTTGCCGTCGGATTAATTATGCGTTTTTACGGACATAATATCGCTTACAAAAATAATACACACACTACAAAAAAACGCCGCTTTCAAAACCCTTTTTTAATTCTTCACGAGACGCGCTTACAAGAAAAAAGGCCAATCGGTAAATTACTTGGGGATGCTATCGTTTCTTCTATTCAAACATTACTTATGATTGGCGGATTTATTATTTTATTCTCTGTGTTAAATAAAATGATTACTGTATTCCACATTACAGCAGCTCTTTCTTTTATTATGCAACATATTTTATCATTCTTCCAACTAAGTACGGATTTTAGTATACCTATATTATCAGGTATTTTCGAAATGACACTCGGAAGCCAAATGATTAGTCAAATAAATGAAACACCGCTCTTACAACAAGCTATGGTAACAAGCTTCATTTTAGCATTTAGCGGTCTTTCTATTCAGGCACAAGTTGCTAGCATATTAGCTGAAACAGATATCCGATTTAAACCCTATTTTTTCGCACGAATTATTCAAAGTATTCTTGCCCCTATTTTTACATTTGTATTTTGGACACCATTTTATGAGAAAGTGAGTTCTTTCTCACCTATACCAAAAGATATTCCTGTATTTTTATCCAAGCATCCTTCTATACTACATGAAATTTGGACATCTTTTATACATTACGGACCAATTTTTACATTATTTTGTCTATACTTATATGTTATTTTATTATTTTTGCGCACGTATAAAGAAAAACCCCGTTCACTTTAACGGGGTTTGAAACTTTTCTTTTAAAGCACGCTCCACAATAGGAGGTACAAGATCTACTACACTTCCTCCATACCTCGCAACTTCTTTCACAATACTCGAGCTTAAAAATGAATATTGGTTGTTTGTCATAATAAAAAATGTTTCAATATTTTCATCTAATTTTCGATTCATAGAAGTAATTTGCATCTCATATTCAAAATCAGAAACTGCTCGTAAACCACGTAATATTGCATTTGCATTACGCATTTTTGCATACTCTACTAACAGCCCACTATGCGAATCTACTTTTACATTCGGGATATCCTTTGTCGCTTCTCGAATTAGTTCTAATCGCTCTTCAACTGAAAAGAATGGTTTTTTTGATGAATTGTTTAAAACGACTACGTACACCTCATCAAATACTTTTGCTCCCCTTTTAATAATATCCAGATGCCCAAGGGTAATTGGATCAAAACTTCCTGAAGAAATAGCTATACTTGTCATTCTGTCCCCTCACCTTCATACTTATAAATCGATATTGCAGTAATCCCATAATTCTCAGCTCGTACTTTCACAAGCCTGCCTATTGAATTAGGTAAAACCACATCATTACCATGCTCTGCCATAATTAATCCATCACTATGCAGCAATCCATGTTGATCCATTACACTAATTAAAGATACAATTTTTTGCTCTTTATATGGAGGATCTATTAATATAAGATCGAATGACATTTCACGTTTTATTAGCGCCTTTACTGCACGTTCCGCATCATTTCGATATACTTCAGCTTGTTCCTGTATTCTACAACTTTCTAAATTTTGATGAATTACTTTTATCGCTTTACTATCCCTATCAACAAAAATCGCTTTATCGATCCCTCTGCTCAAAGCCTCAATTCCAAGACCACCACTACCACCAAATAAATCAAGGGCAATACCACCATCAAAATAAGGACCTATCATATTAAAAATAGATTCTTTTACTTTATCTGTCGTTGGACGTGTTGTATTACCAGGAACCGCTTTAAGTGGGTGTCCTTTACATTTTCCTGAAACTACTCTCATCTGTTGTCACTACCTTTATTTCAATCTATCGAGCGATTATACAAAGCCATTCCCACTTCGGTAACCGTTAACAAATTACATTCACCTAAATATCGGAAAACTCACCATCAAATAACCGCTCATTATTTTTATGTATTCATCTCATCATTCACTAATATGAATCCAATATGTATATTAGTTCCACTTTATCTTTTTTATCCTATCACAAAATAAAAAAAAGAAAAATAAAAAGCCCAACATAAAATTTAATTTCATTATGTATATCTTCATTTAGATTGGACATAAATAATTATAACAACATCACCTTCGATGTTGTTGCCAACCGCGGAGAAGACTTACGTTTCCCCATAAGTTCTTCCTCCGGTTTCTCCTCTCCCTTTTCCTTCTTACTAGTACATGCTAGTATAAGAAGGGCCCTGCTATGCAGGGTTTTTTTCTTTGTGTGCTTTTCATTTAAAAAGTGAAATGGTACAGTAAAAGAAAGAGGAGGAAAAAATATGATTCAACGCTTTATAGAACTCGGAGAAGGCTACTCTGATTTATATGAATTACTTGAAATTGCCAAAACAAATCAAGAACGTATAGCACATATGTTACAATTTGAAACGATAAAAAACGATAAAAAAGTGTGTTCGCTTGTTGTAATATTAAAACCAACTACTACTGGTGATTTCCAACCATTATACATATGTCGTGAAGGCATTCCTGTATTTGAAAATAAAAAAAGTAAACGTGTCATTTTATTTGAAGAAACGGCAGAGCAACTCGGAAAAAAAGTGGCTACTTTTACTGTAAAGCCATCTACAACTTTCCCAGAAAAAGAACTATTTTTTAATCATTTAATTGGCATTTTACGAATGAACAATTTCATTCCTCCGATGAAATAACACTTTATTTCAATTAAAAAATCCCCCGCTAAACTTAGCAGGGGATTTTTTCTATTAGCTATAATCGTATTCTTTTGCTCGATCAGGACGGGAATTTTCAAATTCCGTTTTTAAATACGGGCGATACGACTGTTCTATCTTTTTCACAAAAGGAAGTTTGTTCAACTTATGCATCATATGCTCAATTTGTTCCATGTCACAATATACTACAGCATATTTTAATCGTTTTGATATGTAATGTATGTTACCATATTTCCTTAAAATCTTGGCATGTTTCAATGAATGTAAATAAACAATCATACTTTGTCGTTGCCCGAACATAATCTTCTCCATCTTCTCCTTTTAAAAACATATATTTTATATTCTATGAAAACCAATCAGAAATTTATAACATTACAGGACAAACTCTGTATACGTTTTCTTCCAACTTCTAAAAAACGGGGTACATCACCCCGTTTTTTTACAACCACAACCTCCGCCAGTACCACAACCTCCACCACAGCCACCAGCATCAAAGAATGGATTTCCTGTTGGTACTTTAATGGAAGAAGACACTTCCGAACCGATTGCTACACTAACTTCATCTAATAACTTCTGCAAAGCAGTTTCTGCTCTTTTAAAAGCTGCAACCTTATCATGTAAGTCCACAGAACGCTTTAATTCTCTCATTTTCATTGATACGGTAGTGTAGTCAGGATGGTATTTTCCAAAACGCTGTACTTCCTCATACCGTTCTTTCATCGCTGTAAATTGCTGAATTAACGTCTGAAGTTCTATATCTTCATGTAATTCTCTATAATACTTACGATAATCTTCTGCTATATCTGAACAGATAATCGCTTTTGCAAGCTGCTCTGCCTTATCTAATATTAATACGCTTTCTAGCGTCGCTACAATCATGAGAGACACCTCCGAGTATCCATCATACCACATTTAGATTAGAACTACTAATTGAAGTGACTTACTCAAAAGAAAGATATAATGAAACTATTTTCACACTATATCCGTACACACTTATACATTAATATGTTCCGCTATATTATATTTAAGAACATCCCATTTCCCACTATTTTGTTTCACATAACTAATACACGCATTTTTTAATGGTGTCTTAAATGTAATTTCATCTGGTTCAATGGCATGTAAAATTGCTTTTATCGCGTGTGAGTGAGCAACAATAATAATACGTTTGCCAAAATGAGTTGTTGCAACATCTTCTAAAGCAGCAAAGCAACGAGCTACAATCTCTTCATCTTGCTCCATACCTTCTACTTTACCCTCAGCAATCAACTCTCTAACAGTCGCAACTGGCTTCCCTGAAGCTTCTCCAAAATTCCGTTCAACAAATCGATCATCTAATAAAATCGATTGTAATCCAGCCGCCTTTGCGATTTCATTAGCCGTTTCTTGCGCTCTAATTAACGGGCTACTTATAATGATATCCCACGTTTCTTCTTGTAAAGCAGCTGCACTTTGACTCGCTTGCTTCTTACCAACTTCATTAAGCGGAATATCTTCTCGCCCCTGAATAATTTCTTGAAAATTCCAATCAGTTTGTCCATGTCGTACTAAACAAATTTCCGTCATGCTGCAACTCCTTTTTAAATAATCAATCTCTATTGTAACAAAAGTTCTGCATGACGGACATATTTTTCACTTGCAATTAGGTTGCATTTTGTTGCTTCATATACTGAAACATATCAATCATGATCGAAGCAACAGCCAATTGATTTTGAAATTTTTCCACTTTATCTGGTATTGTTTTTTTGAAATGTTGCATCGCCGCTAACTCAAAAGCCTCTTTTTCTTCAGGATTTCGTGTTAATTTTCTATACCAGTACGGTTGCTCTCTAATATAGCGAGATAAATCCTCATCAGCCTTTATAAACTCCATAATTTCTGCTCTCATCATCTTTCCCCCTAATCCTTTTGAAAGAAAAACGGGTTATTTTCTGAAGTACTTTGTTCTTGCTGCGTACGGTTACCTTGAAATTGCTGAATAACTTGTTGCACGCTCCCAATAGCACTCGTCACATTGGCTAAATGGTTCTGCATTTGTTCCACGTCCAACTTTTTAAAAAAAGAAAGCATTTGCCCCATCACATCAGCAGTTTTTTCCTCTTCAGTTCGATTATCTTTTTCTTTTTTATTTTCTTTTACCGAAGAAAACGCAGGCGCTTCATCCGGTCTATAAGTTGCCCATATTGGATCTTCTTCACCAAGTAAGTACCATTCTTCATAAAATTGTTGCCAAGTTTTGTGACCATTTCTAACCTCATGAACCATTTTAGGGTGATGGTTTACAAATTCTTTAAACTGTTGAACCGATGGATGTAACGGCCCTTTTGTTGTTGGCATAATCCTCACCTCTCCATGTATATCTACTATATAGTAAGAAAAAAAAGGCACATGGTTCGCCTATTTTCAGACGATTCATGCACCTTTTTTTCTGCTATTTGCATACGTTCAGATTCCCACCTACAATTCAGTGAATACGAAGTAACTAATTAGGTGATGTAACACCCCACCGCTTACAGTTTCGCTTTATTTTCGAATAAAGTTTTGTGTATAAAATTTATCGTATACACCAACACCTAATCCTGTAAATTGTTCATTTAATAAATTCTTTCTATGCCCCTCACTATTTAACCAACCTTGCACTGCCGCAATTCCATCACTATGTTGCGCCGCTATGTTCTCACCAGCAAGTTGAAATCCTACTTTCCCGCGCTGCAATCGATCTCCTAGCGTACCTAATGTAGGTGAGTCATGAGAAAAATAATTATTGTCTTTCATATCTTTACTGTGACCAACAGCAACATCTGCTGTTTCCTGATCCCATGTTAATAATGATAATTTATGACGACTTCGAATGATATTTGTTAAATCAAAAATTTGTTGCATATTCCCATTTTCTACTTGTTTTATTTTTTCTGGAGTCAATGGTTGTTCTGCTATTAATTCACCTGAATAAACGAGCTGATACGGTCTTTGGCGTAATAATGTTTCATCATCCATATAACGAACACCCACAAGCTCATGTGTAAATTGATCAAAATACAATTGCGCCCATCCATCTTCTACAGGTATTAACGGTTGTTCCATGACTTCGGTATCAGATAGTTCAAATTGATAACTATTTTTCCCTCTTTTTAACGCAATTTCATGCGAAGGCGGACTTTTTTTATATACTTCTTCATATTTTTCATTTATATAATAAGGTGGAACCTTAACTTGTTCACCAGCAGCATACGCCGTTACAACTTTACGTTCAGAAACTCCAAATTGAGCATACTGAGTTAAATCCTGATTGTATACCCACCATTCATATCCGTATGCAGACGGCTCTATTCGAGAGGGTTCTCCCCACTTCGCCAATAAATTTTCAGAGTCTTCACCAATCATATTTAAAACAGTGTCTGAGGAGTCTTCCTTAATTTGCTTTTTCTTTTTCACAATTTTATTTTCTTGCTTTGATTGAGATGGGGTTAATATATATTGTGAAACGAGTAATTTTCCGTATAAATCAACAGCTAAAATTAAAAATGTAATCATTACGATACGCAATAATTTCTTCAAACGATATACCTCCTGAACAAAACATAAAATTGAGATATACACAAATCCTTTTCTTTCTTTTTGTGTGTACCGTACTCTTTTCACTATATCATATTTTCGTGAAAAAAGTCTGGATTATCCCTTTTCTCTCAATATGAATTGCACTTTCTTATTATTCATACTATTATAAAAATAATGGTGTAACATTAAAAAAGGAGGTATTATATGCAATTTACAAATACGAAATTTAATGGAGCCGTCGTTGAATTAACTCTTTTAACTGAAATCATGGAAAACAACCACTTCGTACTTGCTGGACAGTGGGATTATGAACGGGTTACATACGATTATAAATTTGAAATATTAAAGGATATTTATTATTTACGAGTGCAAGGAGTTGCTGTTGAAGGTGACATCGGCAGTAGACACGCTGAAGTAAAACTACTCCCCCCCTTATTAGGAAAACATTATTATCCTCACGGCGTTGAATATGGCGATGATGAGACTTTCCCAACGAATGTACTTCAAAAAAGTGAACAACTCCTACAAAATGTCGAAAAAGAGTTAAAAGAACTTCAAATTATTGATTAACAAAAACAAGCGCATCAATATGATGCGCTTGTTTTATTTCCCTTCCCTAAGAATGAATCGTTTTTTTTACTGGATATCCATAAATAGATCCATCTTTTACTTTAATCTCATCTTCCCAAGGAACCTTATATTTACCTTCAGCTAAATCTTTTATAAACGTATATGGGTTTTCTTTCACCCCACCAGGAGTTGCTACATATCCTCTTGAACCTAGATTATATATATTATTTTCTAATCCCCATCCTAATCTAGCCTGATCTGCTAGTTCTGGATATACTTCAGCAGTAACAATCTCCCAAGGATTTCGATGCCCCTGTACTAAAGTAGTCCCATCAAAATTACATACTTGTCCTTCACCAAAGTAATAAAATACACCATCATAACCCGCTAAGTTTACCGACAATGTATACATTAAATTCTGCCATGCATTTGAACGATTGGTTAGCATCCATTGTTCGCTAACTTGTGTGCTATATCCAGAAATACGAATCAAGACATTTGCACCTTTATAGGCCGCTTCACGAGCTACTTCAGGGAACATGCCATCATGACAAATACAAACAGCTAATTTACTTCCTCCAGGTCCAACACAAACAGGTAAGCCTAAATCTCCAGCTTTCCAAGGCTCGACTGGTACCCAAGGATTTAGCTTACGATACTTCAAAATCATTTCACCTTGTGGATCAATAATAACTGCTGTATTATATGGCTCTCCACCACCAGGATTTTTTTCCATTATCGAAAAAACACCATATACTTTAGATTCTTTACATGCCTCAGCAAATAAGTCGGTTTCTGGCCCAGGCACTGTACATAAAAATTCTTCTGTGGTCCATTTTTTTGTATTGAGCCCTTGTGTACTATATTCAGGAAATACTATTAATTCTAATCCAGGATAACCTGATTTGGTCGAATGAATTGTTTTTATGATTTGTTGAATTTGTTTATCAATGTCCGCACGTGACTCTACTACTGGTACTGGATATTGAATTAGTGCTGTCAAAAAACCACTAATCGGCTTTACCATACTTCCACTACTACCCATTAAAATTCCCCCTTAAAATAGTTCGTGTTTATTAAAGATAACAATATATATTTGTAACTCTCTAAAAAACTTGCACTACATATGGAATTATTACGCATGAAAGCTAGTAGTAAATTTTATATCCACTTTTAGTACACGCCTACACTAACTTAACATAAAAAGTCAGAAAATTCAACCTTCTTAAAAAGAGCTAAAACTAAAAAGAAAAAGCGCATGGAATCCCATACACTTTTTCACTTAGTCTGTAAATACGGCGGCAATTGTTGCAACTGCTCCTTATCCTTTTCACGTTCTCTACGTGCCCACCTAAAAAATACATAGCCTATAATTGTACCGTACACTATTTCCTGGACAATTTTCATTATGATACCACCAGTTTGCTGGTCTTGTACAACTGGCATCCAGTGCAAAAATTCTGGTCCCGTTATATTTAAATCTGATAAAGTGCCCGCTGGTACACATAGTTCCATCGCTTTCATCCAAGCAGCCGGATCCGTATACGTTGCAAATAACGGGGCTGTCGCAAAAATGATTAACGCACAAGCAGGCGTTAATAATATACCGTTAGCAAACATATAACCAAGTTTCTTTATATCACTTAACGTTTGATATTCTGGTAATGGATTTAACATCGGCCACCACATCATAATTGCTGTAAAAAACAATATAGCTAAACAAATAGGATGAGCTATTTGACTTTGTTTTACTGTATCAAAAACAACTGGTAAATGATAAAAAGAAAACAGGCCGTTAAATACAAACAACGCAATAAGTGGTTTAGCAAATACCTTTAATATAATTTGAACGAACTTAAAAGAAGTAATGTAACGATATAACCAAATCGGTATACCAAGCAACAGTAACGGTGGAACTGCAATATACATGACTGCCATTTCAAACATATGAGCACTAAATATAATATGGCCAATTAAATCAATAGGCCCTCCCTTTACAAAATACAAAAGAACAATACCAGTCGTAAAATAAAAAATTTGCTTCTTACTTACCTTCGTCGCATTTTCAAATCGCATTCTATATGGACCAATAATTAAGAAGTACCCAATAAGAATCGACAGCATAAATATTAAAAAGATTGGACTCCATAAAGCCTGAAATCCAAATATCCACAAGTTACTCATTTTCACACCTACCTTCGTAAGGTTATCCATAATATGAAGAGGGAGCTGTGACAACACAAGCTCCCTTATTTTTCACTTTTCAAATCCAGACGATTGTCATAAATGCTAAAATTGTAATTAACCCTATTAGCAGACCAGAGTATAGAAAGAAACTTGCTGCTTCATGTCCTTTATGACTCATATGCATAAAATAATACAATTGAAAAATTACTTGTACCACTGCTAATAGTAAAATAAATGGAACAGAGAAAGTCGGACTAAAAGTTTTTGGATACGCCACTGCTACAAATGCAACTAATGTTAAAAAAATCATTAATGCAAACGTAATAACTTGATGCTTCATTTCCTCCGCACTTTTTCTCTTCCGATAAACAAGATCAACTTTAGGATTATTCGTTTGCTTTATCGCCATTGTTTATCCCACCATTCCCATTAAATATACTACAGTGAAAATAAACACCCAAACTACGTCAATAAAGTGCCAATAAATCGATGCAACATAAAACTTTGGTGCATTGTATAAATTTAGACCTCTCTTCGCATTTCTAAAGATTAATGTTAAAATCCAACATAACCCAAACAATACGTGGAGTCCATGTGTACCAACAAGAGCATAAAACGCAGAGCCAAACGCACTACTTCTCATAGTATGCTTAAATTCATGTGTATAATGATAAAACTCATATATCTCAAACCCTAAAAACCCTAAACCTAGCAATACAGTTACTAGTAACCAAAGTTGCATTTTCTTAAAGTTAAAGTTTTTCATGTGATACATCGCATATACACTCGTTAAGCTACTCGTTAATAAAAGCATCGTCATAATGAAAACGAGTGGCATTTGGAACATCTCTTGAGATGTTGGTCCACCATTTGTAGAATTCTTTAACGCTAAATATGTGCCAAATAAGGAAGCGAACAATACTGTTTCGCCTCCAAGAAATAACCAAAAACCGACAAACTTATTTTTCCCTTCAAGGGTTGCTTTTTCAGGCTCTGCTGGAAATGTTTCATTCGTTAATTTTTCATCTACATGCATTATGCCTTGCCCCCCTTATCATCTAAATCTTCTTTATGAATATGATATCCATGATCATCGATTACTGAACGTAGGAACATTGCGCCAAATGTAATGATTAAACCAATAATTGCTACCAATAACCAGAACTTATCTTTTCCACCCTGCATATACATTGCACCAAATGCCGCTATAAACAATCCAAAAGAAATGACAAATGGTGAAAACGAAGGATTTGGCATATGAATATCACCAACTGGTTCCGCTGCTGTCATCTCTTTATTACCTTCACGTTTTTCAATCCAAAACGGATCTAATCCGCGAACAAATGGTAATTGTTTAAAGTTATATTCTGGTGTCGGTGCTGGCATTGTCCATTCTAATGTACGTGCATCCCACGGATCACGACCAGCTTTTTCTTTTGATACTGTCGTTTTAATTACATTGAATAGAAGAACAATAGTCCCAAGAGCCATAAACACCGCTCCAATAGAACTAATCATATTCCCCATTTCCAACCCTTGCCCTTCAAGATATGTGTAGTAACGGCGTGGCATACCAATCAAGCCAAGGAAATGCTGAATAAAGAACGTTAAATGGAAACCAATAAAGAATAGCCAAAACGTTATCTTTCCTAATGTTTCATTTAATACTTTATTAAACATCAGTGGCCAATAATAATGAGCTCCTGCAAGTAAACCAAATACAACACCGCCAACGATTACATAATGAAAATGTGCTACTACGAAATAGTTATCATGAAATTGATAATCAGCTGGTGCAGATGCTAGCATAACCCCTGTAACTCCACCCATTACGAATGATGGAATGAAAGCTACTGCCCACATCATTGGTGTCGTAAAACGAATACTTCCGCCCCACATTGTAAAGAGCCAGTTGAATATTTTGATACCAGTCGGAACCGCAATCGCCATTGTTGCAACTGAGAAAATAGCATTAGCAACTGGACCAAGTCCAACAGTAAACATATGATGGGCCCATACCATAAATCCTAAAAATCCAATTAATACAGTCGCAAACACCATCGATGAATAACCAAACAATCGTTTTTTCGAAAATGTCGCGAATATTTCTGAGAATATTCCGAAAGCTGGGAGTATAAGAATGTATACTTCTGGATGACCGAAAATCCAGAATAAATGCTCCCATATAATTGTATTCCCGCCCAATGCTGGATTAAAGAAACTTGTTCCAAATAAACGATCTAACATTAAAAGTCCTAATCCTACAGTTAACGGTGGAAAAGCGAATAATATAAGCGAAGATGTTACAAATGTCGTCCATGTAAACATCGGCATACGCATATACGTCATTCCTGGCGCACGCATATTAATAATGGTTACAAGGAAGTTAATACCTCCAATTAATGTACCAATACCTGAGATTTGCAAACCGAGTACATAGAAATCAACACCATGACCCTTAGAGGCTAAAGCTAAAGATGCATAAGATGTCCATCCTGCATCAGGTGCTCCACCTAAAAACCAACTTAAATTTAAAAATACTCCACCAAAGAAAAATAACCAAAATCCGAGTGAATTCAAAAACGGGAACGCTACATCACGTGCACCAATTTGAAGTGGTACAGCGGCGTTCATAAATGCAAACACGAGTGGCATAGCTGCGAGGAAAATCATTGTTGTACCGTGCATCGTCAATACTTGATTATAAGCATCCCCAACAAGAAAAGCGTTGTTAGGAATCGCTAATTGAAGGCGAATAAATAGAGCTTCTATTCCGCCTATTACAAAAAACAATCCACCTGCAATTAAATAGAGAATGGCAATCTTTTTATGGTCTACTGTCGTTAAATAATCCCATATGACAGCACCCATCCCCTGTTTTTTTGCTACAGAACTCACGTTTTCAACCTCCCCTTCGCGAATAATCCCTCTTTACTTTTCAACTTTTAACGTTTGTAAGTATGCATTTAATGCATCAATTTGATCATCCGTTAAGTTGCCATATTTGCCAGTCATTTTGTTTCCTGGCTTCATATTTTCAGGATCTTTCAGCCATTTTTTTAAGTTTTCTTCATTGTTTTCGGCAATACCGGCAACCATATCGCGATCCGCAAAGTTTGCTAAGTTTGGTGCGATACGAGCGGAAGGTGGTCTACTATCATTAGATCCAACTGCGTGACAACCAATACAGCTTTTATTAAATATTTCTTGGCCCTCTTGCGCCTTTGTTGAAGCTACTTCTTTCTTCCCATCAATCTTCTTCATATCAGCAAGCCAATTTTTGTACTCGCTTTCATCTAAAGCTTTCACTTTAAATTGCATTAAAGAATGTGATGGGCCGCAAAATTCTGTACAAAAACCATTATAAGTGCCCGATTTATCTGCCTTTAACCACATTTTGTTCACATTGTCTGTATTTGTATCCATTTTCCCAGCTAAAGATGGAACCCAAAATGAGTGTTTAATATCGGCACCCTTCAAATTTAAATACACTTTCTTACCTGTGGGGATGACTAAATCTTGCGAAGTTACTATCTTTTCTGATTTGTAAGAAAATTCCCACCAATAAAGATTCGCTGTTACATCAACAACGATAGTATCTTTATCAATATTCTTTTTCTCCATCGCACTTACATCAGCAAGTTTGAATGTATATGTAACCGTTGGAACAGCTAAGATTAGTAAAAGAATAATCGGAATAACTGTCCATATAATTTCTAGCTTGTGATTTCCTTCAACTTGCTCTGGAATATAATCTTCCTGACCTTTCTTTTGTCGGAAACGCACAATTACATACAAGAAAATAATAGTAACTACTAGTACTACTCCTACCATGATTGCACTCGCCAGTAGAAGTAAATCATATTGCATTTTTGCTACTTCTCCTTGCGGAATTAAAGTAGATTGAAAGGCTTTACCGCATCCCCCTAACAGTAAAGCCAGCAGTGAAACGAACGAAAGCAGTCGCCACTGTTTCTTCATACAAACAACCCCCACTTTCCTTGTGAATTAGATTGTACTTTATAGTTAAGTAAAGTAAATCTCAACGTAAAGAAATCCAATTATGTCGTTGTCTTAGAAGAATGTAACTACAATCATTGATACAAATAAGATTGTTAAATAATTTAGGGAATAAACAAACATTTGCACGGACCATTTTATGTCATCTTTCTTACGGAAGCCATAAAATCCTAAAGCGATCCATCCGATGTTAAGCAGTGTTGCAATTACCATAAATGTTATCCCTAGTCCACTCATATAAAATGGTAGTGGTAATAAACATACTGTCCAAATCATAATTTGGCGTTTCGTAATTTCAAATCCATGAACTACAGGAAGCATTGGAATTCCTGCATTTCGATATTCATCAACACGTTTCATCGCTAATGCAAGGAAATGTGGGATTTGCCAAATAAACATAATTAAAAATAACATCCAAGCAATTGGATGACCTAAAGATGGATCGATTGCTGCCCATCCAATTAAAGGTGGAACTGCTCCAGATATACTACCTACAACAGTATTTAGTGTATACTTTCTCTTTGTCCATAAAGTATATAGGACAACATATGTGAAAGCACCAATAAATCCCATTAAAACTGCCATTGGTGTTGTTAATAATAAGAATACAAATCCAAGAAGTAATATAACTAGTCCAAATGTAAGTGCAAATCCTGGTTTATACTTTCCAGTAACCGTTGGACGAGTCTTTGTTCTCTCCATTAACGGATCGATGTCTCTATCGATGTAGTTATTTAAACAACATACCCCCGCCATAATTAATCCAGAACCAACGATTGTAAAAAATAGCTTATCCAGATTGTCCATCACACTTAATCCATTAAAGTGTAACGCCAACCAAAATCCTGTAAATACAGTAAGTGTATTTGAGTTTACAATCCCCATTTTAACGAGTGCTGATAAATCTTGTAACCGAGTTGTTTCCGGTACACTTGTAACAGCGGACTCATCATGCAGCTCACTTGTTGCATGGTTCATCACTCTAACCCCCTCTTAAAACTTTCATCTTTCTTTTTGCGCCTATTTCAAATGAAATAATTCGCTTCTATATAGCAATATTATTACAGTAGAAACATTGTTAACCCATTCTACTACTAATCTACGCCCATACTCCAATATATTAAATCATATTTCCCGAACATTTTGTGAAGAAAACATGAACTTTTTGTGTCGAATATAAAAAACTTCATTCTGAGTTGTCCTTATCATAACATGATGTTACATTCTATAATAAACTATTTTCTCCTATTTAACACGTATTCTCCCCATTTCTTTTCAAAATAGCCTATTTTCCACCTAAATTTTTCCTTACGAATCCTGTTTTCACACCTATTTTCTCTCCCTTGTCTTCCCCCTCCATTTCTTTGCTATTTTATTATTTTTTATATATCATAGGAACTAGCGCGTTTTATTCTATACATAATGGAATGAAAATATTTCGCAATAACTTCATAGCAGAAAGATGGTGAAAGAGATTGCAACGCTTTATTAAATGGTTAGCAGTCATTACAAGCCTTGATTTATTAATAGTTTTATTAGGAGGCGCTTTAGTTACAAAAACAGGTTCTGGTCAAGGTTGTGGTAAATCATGGCCACTTTGTAACGGTGAATTTGTTCCATCTAATTTATCAATGGAAACTATTATTGAACTTAGCCACCGATTAACATCAGGATCAGCTGGAATTCTTGTCACTCTCCTTTGTATTTTGTCCTGGAAATATTATAAACATGTGCGTGAAACAAAAACGTTAGCAATTTTATCCTTCGTATTTTTAGTTGCACAAGCATTAATGGGAGCAGCAGCAGTTGTTTGGGGACAAATGCCAGCTGTACTTGCTATCCATTTCGGTATTTCCTTAATTTCATTTGCTTCTGTCATTTTATTAACGTGTCTTATCTTTGAAATTGACCAAAAATTTGATGCACGTTCACTTATTATGGACAAAAAAATGAAATTTCATATTTATGGTGTAACAATTTACAGTTATATCGTCGTCTACACAGGTGCTTTAGTACGTCACGAACGAGCTAGCTTAGCTTGTCCAGATTTTCCTTTATGTAGCAAAAACAGACCTATGCCAACTCAACTACATGAATGGGTTCAAATGGGCCATAGAGTTGCAGCGATGTTAATTTTCGCTTGGATACTATACGCGATGATTCTCGCTATTCGCCATTACAAGCAGCAACCTGTAGTATATTGGGGATGGATCATTTCATTTATCCTTGTTACACTTCAAGCTGTAGTAGGAGTTTTAGTTGTATTTACAAACGCTAGTTTAGCGATGGCATTGTTACATTCTCTATTCATTTCTTGCTTGTTTGCCGTACTATGCTATTTAGTTATGTTAGGAACAAGAAGTAAAGTGAATGCAAAAGAAGCCGGATCAACTTCTAAACAAACAAAATAATTTAAAACTAAAATCCCTTGCCAATTAGGCAAGGGATTTTTTGCAATAAAGAAAAGAGCTGTATTTACACAGCTCTTTTCTTTATTTTAGTGATCTAATTCAATAAGTAAATCACCCGTTTGAATTGCATCACCATCGTTAACATATACTTTTTTCACTTTACCATTAAACGGCGCTTGAACTGTTGTTTCCATTTTCATTGCCTCTGTAATTGCCATAGAATCGCCTTTTTTCACTTCATCGCCTTCTTTTACAACTACTTTAATTACCGTTCCTGGCATTGTTGCACTAATGTGATTTGGATTTTCACGGTTTCCTTTCACACGTTGTGCAACTGTTGCTTTCACATTCTCGTCTTTCACGACAATTTCACGTGGTTGACCATTAAATTCCAAGTAAAGGACACGATTTCCATCCGGCTGTGGTTCTCCAATTGATACAAGTTTAACCATCAATGTCTTACCTTGTTCAATTTCCACATCAATTTCTTCACCTAGTCTCATACCATAGAAGAACGTCGGTGTATCAAGTACAGATACATTTCCATAAAGCTCAGCCACTTTTTCATAGTCCATAAATACTTTTGGATATAATGCATATGCAACTACATCAAAAATTGTTACTTCGCGTCCAAGTTTATGGAATAATTCTTCTTTTAACGCGTCGAAATCTACTGGCTCTAGTAGTTCACCTGGTCTTACTGTTAACGGCTCTTTCCCTTTTAAAATAATCTTTTGCAATTCTTTCGGGAAACCACCGTACGGTTGACCTAAATCACCAGAGAACATTTCAACAACAGATCCCGGGAAGTCCAACGCATGTCCACGCTCTAAAACATCTTGTTCTGTCAGGTGGTTTTGAACCATAAATAATGCCATATCGCCAACAACTTTTGATGACGGTGTTACTTTTACAATATCTCCAAACATGTCATTCACACGACGGTACATTACTTTCACTTCATCAAAGCGATCTCCTAAACCAACCGCCTTCGCTTGTTGCTGAAGATTACTATACTGTCCACCTGGCATTTCATGCATATATACCTCTGTGTGAGGTGCATTCATACCACTTTCAAACGGTGCATAGTATTTGCGTACATCTTCCCAATAATGAGATAGCTTTTCTAAAGAATCGATATTAACATCTGGTTGTCTTTCATTTCCACCTAGTGCATAGAATAATGTGTTCGCACTCGGTTGTGACGTTTGACCAGCCATAGAACTCACCGCTACATCGACAATATCAACACCTGCTTCAATTGCCTTCGTATACGTTAATATACCATTTCCACTCGTATCGTGCGTATGCAGGTGAATCGGAATTGATACCGTCTCTTTTAATGCTGAAACTAAATCATATGCTGCGTTTGGTTTTAGTAAGCCAGCCATATCTTTAATACCTAAAATGTGAGCTCCCGATGCTTCCAACTCTTTTGCTAAGTTTTTATAATAATTCAAATCATATTTACTACGTAATGGATCATGAATATCTCCTGTGTAGCACATTGTTGCTTCTGCAATTTTACCAGTATCTCGTACAGCATCAATTGCAACTCTCATGCCTTCTACCCAGTTTAAACTATCAAAAATACGGAATACATCAATGCCAGCTTGAGCAGAACATTCTACAAATTTTTGGATTAAATTATCTGGATAGTTTTTGTATCCAACTGCGTTTGAAGAACGAAGTAACATTTGGAATAACACGTTCGGCATTTTTTCACGAAGATCTAGTAATCGTTCCCATGGATCTTCTTTTAAGAAACGATACGCAACATCAAACGTTGCACCGCCCCACATTTCCGCTGAGAATAGGTTCGGTAACATTCTCGCTGTTGGCTCTGCAATTTGATGTAAATCTTTTGTACGAATACGAGTTGCAAGTAATGACTGATGTGCATCACGGAATGTTGTATCCGTCAAAAGTACACGTTTTTGATCCTGTACCCACTTTACTAATCCGTCCGCTCCACGCTCATCCAAAATTTGTTTCGTGCCATTTTGGATTGGCTCTGAGTGTAATACATTCGGTATACGAGCATCTGGAAAAATTGGTTTCTCTTTTTTCCCTACTCCTGGGAAGCCATTTACTGTTACTGAACCAATATAATTTAACATTTTCGTTCCGCGGTCTTTACGTTTCGGGAACAAGAATAGTTCAGGTGACACATCAATAAACGAAGTATCATATTCTCCTGATAAAAAGTTTTTATGTTTTACTACATTCTCTAGGAATGGAATATTTGTTTTAATACCACGAATACGGAATTCTTTTAAGTTACGTTCCATTTTTGCAGCTGCTTGCTCAAAAGTAAGTGCCCAAGTTGTAACTTTTACAAGTAAAGAATCGTAGTACGGTGTAATAACTGCACCTTGGAAGCTATTTCCTGTATCAAGACGCACACCAAAACCACCGCCTGATCGATACGCCATAATTTTTCCTGTATCCGGCATAAAATTATTTAGCGGATCTTCAGTTGTTACACGAGATTGAATTGCAAATCCATGCACAACTACTTCCTCTTGCTTCGGCACACCTACCATTTTGCTATGTAATGAATGTCCATCAGCTATTAAAATTTGTGATTGAACGATATCTACTCCTGTAATCATTTCTGTAATCGTATGTTCTACTTGAACACGTGGATTTACTTCAATGAAGTAAAACTCATCATCTTTTACAAGGAATTCTACTGTTCCTGCATTTAAATAGTTTACATTTTTCGTTAACTTCACAGCAGCATCACAAATACGCTGACGCAAATCATCTGAAAGTGATACACTCGGTGCTATTTCTACAACTTTTTGATGACGACGTTGTACAGAACAGTCACGCTCGTATAAATGAACAACATTGCCTTCTTCATCTGCTAAAATTTGTACTTCTATATGTTTAGGTTTTTCAACGAATTTTTCGACGTAAACTTCATCATTACCAAAGGCTGCTTTCGCTTCTGATTTCGCTCGATTATATGATTCTCCTAATTCCTCACTAGTACGCACAATACGCATACCACGACCGCCACCACCAAGGGACGCTTTAATAATAATCGGGTAATCATACTTTTCAGCAAATTTTTCGACTTCTTCTAATGAATCTACTGGACCATCACTACCAGGTATAACTGGAATTTGTGCTAGCTGCGCTTGTGTTCTTGCTTTCACTTTATCTCCAAACATATCTAAATGCTTACTTTTCGGACCGATAAAGATAATTCCTTCTTCTTCGCAACGTTTCGCGAATTGAATATTTTCTGACAAGAAACCATATCCAGGGTGGATTGCATCTACATGATTACTTTTTGCAATCTCAATAATGCCTTCAATATCTAGATAAGCATCAATTGGTTTTTTTCCTTCCCCAACTAAATAGGACTCATCGGCTTTATAGCGATGATAAGAACCACTATCCTCTTTAGAATAGATTGCAACTGTTTTTAATCCTAGTTCCGAACAAGCTCGAAACACACGAATTGCAATCTCTCCACGGTTAGCTACCAATACTTTTTGAATACGTTGCAGCTTTGTCATGATTTTCCCCCTCTACTTTCCTACCACTCTAGAGATAAAATATATACACACCTTAAAAAGCGTGAAGTTCTTCACTTTCCACATTATATTATACTTAGAAAGCTTCACTTTATTTTTATCCATCATACCTTATTTTTTAACAAATGATAAGTTTTCTGTGCAATTTGTTTCACAAAAATAGTATAGCATACCTCTTCCTTTTCTAACAACTTAATTGTATATCACATTAAACTTAATGTGATATATTTTTTAACTGAAATATATATTAATACATCACATTTAAAACTACTTAAAAATAAAAAACACATCATGCTCTAAAGCACAATGTGTTTTTATTTTACAACTACAAGATGTGGTCCATTTTGTTCTTTTTCTTTCATTAATCCATTCTGTTGTTTCTCTTGTCGTTTCACGTGACTAGCAATATTGAGTAGTATCCCCATCGCAAGTAGATTAGCTAATAAAGAACTACCACCGTAACTGACAAACGGTAATGGTACTCCGGTAAGTGGTATTACCCCAGACATACCACCAACATTAATAAACGTTTGAACTCCAAACAAGCTTGCAATTCCGATAGCTATTAAACTTCCAAATGGATCTGTACACTTTTGTGCAACTCTAAATGACCGAATAATAATTAGTAATAAACAGATTAAAATGATAGCTACACCTATAAAACCAAGTTCTTCAGATATAATTGCCATTATAAAATCCGTTTGCGGTTCTGGTAAATAACCATATTTTTGTACACTATTCCCTAATCCTCTACCATTAAGCCCTCCAGAAGCGATTCCAATAAATGAATTCACTAATTGAAATCCATCCTTTTGAGGATCATTAAACGGATCAAGGAAAACAGAAAAACGTGCCTTTTGATATGGATTTAATGCATAATTACCAAGCAGATATAGTGCTGGAATCCATACTATAGAAGTTAAAGCAATTCGTTTAATCCATAAGTTAACCTGTACTCCCGAACAAAGAAACATAATTCCTACTGTTCCTGCAATTAACAAATCAGTACCTAAATCATTTTGCTTTAATATTAAAAACATGATTATACCAACACCAATAAGTACTGGACCTGACCCTTTGGAAACAGGTGTATTCGTTTCTTGTCTTTTGGCAAAGAAATGAGCTAAGACGAGAATAACTGTTATCTTAACAAATTCTGCAGGCTGTATCCCAAATATCCACCCGTTTGCACCGTTTACTTTCTTAGTGAAAAAAGCAGCTGCAGCTAATAAGGCAACACTAGCACCGTAACTCCCCAACAAAAAAATTCGTTTTCTCCAAACTTTATATGGGATAGTAGCAATAATTATTAATACTATTGTCCCAACAACTAAAGTAATTAATTGTCTTTTAAAAAAGAAATTTGCTGGTTTATCAAATCTCGAAATCGCAACAATGGAACTAGAACTATATACCATTATAACTCCCAGCACACATAAGATAACAAGAGGAAGTACCAATGAATAATCCATTGATTTCCATACTTTTTTCATTTCATTTCCTCTTTCTGTTTCAATTTAATTATTGTTGTATTCCATATGTACATTGATTCTTCCTGCTTTATTATACAAATAAAAAGCTCAAACTAATTTAGTTTGAGCCCCCTTATTTGAACCCGTTATTGTTGTTTGTTTGTAAACGCTTCATGAAGTGCAGATAACTCACGTTCGAGCTCACCTAACATTGCTTTCCCTTGTTCTTCTGCAATAAGACCAAGGCGAACTGCAAAATCGACCTCGCGGGATAGTCCAAACATTTGTGTGTCTAACACTTCTTCATATAATGGACATTGCGGCATTGTAAGATGGTCCATTTGCACCTTAATAAGTCTTAAAATCTTCTCTGCATCCGCTTGTAGAAGGGCTAGTGCCTTTTCCTGATGATTTGCTACTGTCTCAGACGCCAAATTGATTCCCTCCGTTTCCGTCCTACTCTCCTCTATCCTATCTATTAATATTAGCGATAGTTTTCATAAATTGCAATAGAAACATTTTTTGTGACAACAGTGTTTAATACTATTATACTGAAAAGTGGGAGTATAACACAAATGGGGGAAGAACAATGAGCGAAATTTTATTTATTAACGGAAAAGTACGTTTTCCAATCACTATTGATCCAACTGTTTGGATCTTTGATGATCGAAAAGTAGATTTGACAACTTACTTTGATGAAACTAGAGAAAACACGTCTGAACTAGAAACTTATTTAAAAAACACTTCAGAACATTGGGATCGCGAAATCCGTGATGGTGCCGCTTTTCCTCCAATACAACAAAGTGTGAAGAAATATAAAAAAGAACAGCTGATTACTGGAACATTTGGTATACTATTTCATCCATTCCTTGCTAACGCTGAAATTTTAGAGGGCGCTACGCAAGTTGAAATTGAAACGGTAGATCATACAATGACACTTCCATTAGAAACTGTCAAAAATGCTATACTAGGCTTTTCAAAAGAAGGAAAACCATTAAAAGAAGACGGACCTGTTCATCTCTATTTCAATGATGGATCTAATCGACAAAATCCAATCCGGAACATCCGTAAATTTACAATTATTTAAAGAAAAGGAGTGAGCTTAAGCTCACTCCTTTTTACAATAAATCTGCTGCTAGTTGAGCTAAATTAGATCGCTCCCCTTTAACAAACTTCACATGACCACTAATGCGCTGTTCTTTAAACTTCTCTACAACATACGTTAAGCCATTATTATATTCATCTAAGTATGGGTGATCAATTTGCTGAGGATCTCCCATCAATACAATCTTACTCTTTTCCCCTACCCTAGTTAGTATCGTTTTCACTTCATGCTTTGTTAAATTTTGTGCTTCGTCAATGATAATGAACTGATCTGGAATACTTCTCCCGCGTATATAAGTAAGGGCTTCTACTTCAATTGAACCCATTCCAGCTAAAATAGCATCTAACTCTCCTGGCTTTTTCGTATTAAATAAATACTCTAGGTTATCAAAAATTGGCTGCATCCATGGTCTTAACTTTTCTTCTTTTTCTCCTGGTAAATAACCGATATCTTTTCCGACTGGGACAATTGGTCTTGCAACGAGTAATTTTTTATATAACCCTAAGTCTTCTGTTTGCATAAGTCCCGAAGCTAATGCAAGTAACGTTTTTCCTGTGCCGGCTTTCCCTGTTAACGTTACAAGCGGAATATCTTCACGAAGCAACAATTCTAATCCCATGATTTGCTGCACGTTTCGTGGTCGTATCCCCCACACTTGTTCATTGTGAAAAATAAGTTTCTTTACCTTCTTACCTAAGTGATCCACGATGCCAAGCGCAGAACTAGAGCCCCCCAATGCATCTTTCATTACTACAAATTGATTTGGATAAAAAGGATGATTCGCAATTTCAGATAGAGGCAATTCACCTTTCTCATAAAAATAATCCAATTGTTCTTTTGATATATATCCTTCTAAAAAGCCAGAATATATATTTTCTACTTCAATTACGCGATCACTTAAATAATCTTCAGCCTTCAAACCAATTGCATCAGCTTTTACCCTTACGAGTACATCTTTACTTACTAAAATAACAGACTTCCCGTCCTCTTTTTCCTGTTCTTCTAAAGATAGATTTTTTGCTACAGCTAAAATTCGATTATCATTTGTTTTTTCTACAAAAATATCTTGTAGTTGCACAAATGAACGATGGTTCAATTCAATACGAAATGTTCCGCCGTTTTCTAGCGGGATACTTTCATGCAGCTTTCCTATTTCACGAAATTTATCTATTAACTTAGATACATAACGAGCGTTTCGTCCTACTTCATCCATATAACGTTTTTTCGAATCAACCTCTTCTAATACAACTGCTGGAATCACTACTTCATTGGTTTCAAATGAAAAAATAGATAAAGGATCCTGCAAAAGTACATTCGTATCTAACACATAAATTTTATCCAACCTGTTACCCCCTGACTCCACTTTTAAATTTGTAGAACAAGGGTTTCATCCATAAAATATGGACGAACCATTGTTATAATTATATGTACCGTGTAAACGAGGTAGAATCGAAAATCATAGTCATTAAACCTTTTATTTATTCTTTATTCATTTCTATTCAATATATTACCTTTTATTATAATTATTAACGTTAAATCACAATAACCGATTACAAAAGTGAATAAACGAATTTCTTATTTAGCATCTTTATAATTCTCTTATCCCTACTAGCACTTCGTTATCCAGCTTTTTCGCTGCCCGAAGATCATATGTTTTTTCATATGTTGGTTCAATTGCAAGTTTCGCTCCATAAAACATAACATCACGCACTTCTTGCACATTTACTTCTATTACAGTTAATTTTAAAGAAATGCCTTCCATTCTATCTGTCAAAATTTCACCTGCACCACTTATGGAAAATACGGATTCATTCGCCATTATAGTCAATACCACACCTGTATTATGCCGTATATTTTCCACAATACGTGAACGTTGATCTACTGCAAATCGAATACTAGTTTTACTCACTGCATACACCCAAGAAATAGCACTTACGTTAGGAACTTGTTTTTCGAAATCTGTCGTTGCTATCATAACAATACACTCTTTACGCAACGTTTGTACTAAACCCTCTGTTAAGGTAGGCTCTACTACATTCGCCATATTTTCACCTCCAAACATACTTGGTATATCCTTATCATAACTTATTTTTTGAATTGCGAAAATATTATTTTTTCCCACTATTATTCAAAAACATTATACTTCCATGATATACTTATACTGATAGAATTCGTATTGAGGTGACGAAATGAGAGTCAAATGTATGATTTGTGATAAAAAAGATATGTTAGATGATGAAAATCCTATGGCAAAAAAACTGCGTAATCGCCCTATTCATACATATATGTGCATGGAATGTTCGGAACGAATTGCAGAGCGTACAATGGAACGTCATGCAAGTGGTAATTTCCGATTATATCGTGATAAAAAAATCGAAGACGATTGGTAAAATGTAAATAAGTCCTTACTCATATAGATAAGGACTTATTTATATTTTTCTGGTTCACGATTCATCTGATCCAAAAAACAATCAATGGCTTCTAGCGGAAACCTTGCAGATTTCCTTTCCCCATTCATTTCGTATGTAATTAAATACATCTCCTCGTTCTTTTCGACTTCCACATTTTTTAATTTATGTTCTTCATATATCATATTTTGAAATAACAAATACGTTTCTTTTGCAGCACTATCATCTGGACGTGCTTCAGCAACTGTTTTAATTGTTAACCAATTATATAGTGCATCTTGTACTGAACGCATAAAAACTCCCCCCTTCCTCATCCTGCTTTTTGTTGTTTCGCTTGACGCAAACGTAATCTATAAATCCCAAGTACAATCGCTGCTACAACAAGTCCTTCTCCAACGGGTAAAAATACAGCAAAAAAGGTTAATACTGTACATCCAATTGCTAATGATATGTATATCACAATATTTTTAAGTACAGACAACTTTCTAGCAAACCCTAAATTATAGACGAGAGCACTTAATATAATAATCGTCCCATAAAGTAACCACATTCCTAACTCTGGATTTTCATCTACCTTACACAATTTTGCAAAAAAAGACATCCTTTCTAACACACTCTTCCCCCCTAGCAGTAAAATACAATTTTCTTTATACACTTAATACAAGAGTAACTCGCAAAAAAAATACTGTCCACAAAAAAGAGTAAATATTCTAAAAAATAAACAAAATAAAAAACAACGACCTTTTATAAAGGTCGTTGTTTTTTTGTTTTTACGCTTCAACAGATTTCTTTTTCTTAGCAGCTCTTTCGCGCTCACTCTTATCAAGAATCTTTTTACGCAGACGAATTGATTCTGGAGTTACTTCACAGAACTCATCATCGTTTAAGTACTCTAATGATTCTTCTAAAGTCATTAGGCGTGGTTTCTTCATTGTTGAAGTTTGATCTTTCGTCGCAGAACGAATGTTAGTTTGTTGTTTCATTTTCACAACGTTAACTGTTAAGTCGTTCTCACGAGTGTGTTCTCCAACAATCATACCAGCATATACTTCTGTACCTGGTTCAACGAAGATTACACCACGGTCTTCAACTTGCATAATACCGTATTGTGATGCTTTTCCTGTTTCAAGTGAAACTAGAACACCTTGGCGACGTCCACCAACTTGTCCAGCGTGTACTGGTTGGTAGCAATCGAATGTATGGTTTAAAATACCGTAACCACGAGTTAATGTTAAGAATTCTGTTGTGTAACCAATTAAACCACGTGCTGGAACCATGAAAGTAAGGCGCACTTGACCGTTTCCGTTATTCACCATATCTAACATTTCACCTTTACGTGCACCCATAGATTCCATAATAGAACCAGTGTATTCTTCAGGTACATCGATTTGTACGCGCTCTACAGGTTCACATCTTACGCCATCAACTTCTTTAATGATTACCTCTGGCTTAGATACTTGTAATTCATAACCTTCACGACGCATGTTTTCGATTAAGATAGATAAATGTAGTTCCCCACGTCCAGATACGATCCACGCATCAGGAGACTCTGTATTATCTACACGTAAACTTACATCTGTTTCTAATTGTGAACGAAGACGCTCTTCAATTTTACGAGATGTAATGTATTTACCTTCACGACCTGCAAATGGGCTGTTATTTACAAGGAACGTCATTTGTAGTGTTGGCTCATCAATACGTAGTAATGGTAACGCATCTTCATGCTCAACCGGACATACCGTTTCACCAACGTTAATGTCTTCCATACCAGAAACGGCTACTAAATCCCCAGCTTTTGCTTCTTCGATTTCTTGACGTTTTAATCCAATGTAACCGAATAATTTCGTTACGCGGAATTGTTTTACACTTCCGTCAACTTTCATTAAAGCAACTTGTTGTCCAACCTTCATTGTACCGCGGAATACGCGTCCAACTCCAATACGTCCAACATAGTCGTTGTAATCAAGAAGTGCTACTTGGAATTGAAGTGGCTCTTCACTGTTATCAATCGGTGCTGGAATATGTTCGATAATTGTATCGAATAATGATTTCATATTCTCTTCTTGATTTGCTGGGTTTGAATCTAAGCTTGCTGTTCCGTTCATTGCTGATGCAAATACAACTGGGAACTCTAATTGATCTTCGTTTGCACCAAGCTCAATGAATAAGTCGATTACTTCATCAACTACTTCATCAGGACGAGCGAAGTCACGGTCAATTTTGTTTACAACTACGATTGGAGTTAAGTTTTGCTCAAGAGCTTTCTTTAAAACAAATCGTGTTTGTGGCATACAACCTTCATATGCATCAACAACAAGTAAAACACCATCAACCATTTTCATGATACGTTCTACTTCTCCACCGAAGTCAGCGTGACCTGGTGTATCTAAAATGTTAATTCTTTTATCTTCATAGTGAATCGCTGTATTTTTCGCTAAAATTGTAATACCGCGTTCTCTTTCTAGATCATTTGAATCCATTGCGCGTTCTTCAACGTGTTCGTTCGCACGGAAAGTCCCCGCTTGACGTAATAACTGGTCAACAAGTGTTGTTTTACCATGGTCAACGTGGGCAATAATTGCTATATTACGTAAATCTTGTCGTTTTTTCAACATGTCCAACTCCTAATGTCTTTTTAATCCTTCTCTATTATAAGAGCGAAGGGGATACAATAGCAATTAAAATAAAAGCAAGAATGAAAATATAGTTGTATTCTTACTTTTGTGAAAGTAAAATGAGATTGGAGGGTGAAGAAATGGAACACATTCAATATCGCTTTTTATTAACCGCAATTATCGGTGTTATTTTCTTAATCGGTATCGGCATTATGATTGCTGAAAATAGTCCAATCGGTATTATTATTTGCATTATCGGCACATTTGTTGCAGTTGGGTACGGTTTTGTAACAAAAAGAAAAATGCGCAAATCACAATAACGCTAAAAAGTAAGAAGCTTATACACAGCCTCTTACTTTTTTTGTTGCTCTAATATAAACGATAACACTTCTTCATACACTCCTGGTTTTGCAACTAACACACTGCTCTTCTCTATGATAGAAAGTGGCGCTCCAGAGAATGTCGTCACCTTACCTCCAACTTCTTCTACAATTATCTGTCCTCCGCCAAAATCCCATGGTGATAATCTCGGCGTTACATATGCATCTATTCTTCCTGTTGCAACGTATATCATCTCTAGTGCTGCACAGCCATATGATCTCGTGCCCCTTGCTTTCTTAACAAGTGCCATCATACTTTCCATATTAAGCAATGGATTATCTGTAAGCCATATCGCATTTAAAGCTACAATACCTTGCTCTACAGTTCCTTTTTCCAATGGAGGAATTGATATATCATTACAAAAAGCTCCGGATCCCTTGACTGCATGATATAGTTCATCGTGCACTGGATCATAAATAAGTCCAATCTTTCCGATACCGTTCTCATAAATACCAATTGAAATCGCAAAATTTCTTTTTTGATGAACAAAGTTCATCGTACCGTCAATTGGATCAATTAACCAAACAACCCCGCCAGAAGACTTTATCTCGTCTCCATAACCCTCTTCTCCTAAAATATTATGATTCGGGAATGTTTCTTTAATTTTCCCAATTAAAAACCGTTCTATCTCTCGGTCCATATTTGTAACTAAGTCAGCTGCATTTGATTTTGTTTCTATAATAAGTGCTTTTTTCATTGATGCCATCAAATGCTCTCCTGCATCCCGAATCCACCGTTTGGCGTGTGCATCGATGTCTTTCCATACTTCTTGCATGTTTAAACACTCCGATCTATACTGTTCACAGAAAAAACGAACCCTTTATAAGGTTCGCACCAACTAATTTTTTATACATATACTATTATTACGCTTCTAAACGAATCATTTCAAGTCTTAACACTTCTAACTTTTGTACACACTCTTCTTTTTTCTGTTTATCATCTTCCATCATCGCATCATATAAAGTTGCTAATTCATAATCTAGCTCCAAACGTAGCACCGGTATTCTCTTTTCGGCATCTGTTCTCTTTAACGCATTAATCACCTGTCTCATATTATTTGCCTCCTCCCAATATTCGTCTGCCCTCGGACTAGAATTAATTCAATTTTCTGATTTTTTGTTTTATACTATACTATGTTGGATAAATCATCTATGCAACAAAATTATATTTTTTATTTTAATTTTTTTGTGCTGTTTTTTTTATGAATAGTACAAGCTATGCTAAAATAAAAGCAAAATAGGAGTTGGAGGAACAATCATGACAATACAAACATTCAAGTCAACTGATTTTGATGTCTTTACAGTTGATGGTCTCGAAGAACGAATGAGTGCAATTAAAACGAACATTCATCCTAAGCTAGAAGCTTTAGGGGAACAATTTGCAGAATACTTATCCAAACACACTGATGAGAACTTTTTTTATCATGTTGCAAAACACGCACGACGGAAAGTCAATCCACCAAACGATACTTGGGTTGCTTTTTCAACAAATAAACGAGGATATAAAATGCTACCGCATTTCCAAATCGGCTTATGGGGTACTCATGCCTTCATATACTTTGGTTTAATCTATGAGTGTCCACAAAAAGTTGAGACGGCTCATGCCTTCTTAGAACATTTAAATGATTTAAAAACAAATATTCCAAATGACTTCGTTTGGTCCATTGACCATACTAAACCAAGTGTGAAATTACATAAAACACTTGAAACCGAAGACTTACAAAAGATGATTGAACGACTAGCTACTGTAAAAAAAGCAGAATTATTAGTTGGTATTCATATATCACCAGAGGAGTTTTCAGCAATGACCAACGAACAATTCCTTGCTAAGATTGAATCTACGATGCAACCACTCCTTCCTTTATATGCACTTTGTAATCGATAGTAGAAAACGGACAATTTATATTGTCCGTTTTTAGTTGTTATCACATTATATCACTTCAGTTTTTATTTTTCAAAATATTTTTATATTTTTACAACCTTTTGTTCTTCAACTTCCTTTGCCCTTTGAATAGCACGATATATAGAGTATCCACTTACTTCTTGAAACTCTTTATCAATTTTCTTTTCTTCTGCTTTCGATGGAACAATCTCTTTAAAACGACGATATAAACCCATTAATTCTTCTCTTATAATTCCTTTTTCATAAGCTTTCTCAATCGCTTCATAAAACTTCACAATTGTAACCATTTCCTCATTTGACCAATCATAATCTAACGGATATTGATATTCCATTTCGCACCTCATTTATCATTTCTTCTTGTTTCATTATGCTATCTTAAAGAGAATATTTTATTATTCATTATAGCCACTCTGCATTATACACTATTTATTCATTTTAATGGAATTGTCTTCCTCTATTCATTAGTTGAGGCTAACTATTAAACATACTCACCTTAAAAACATTTTTTTCTATACATCTATAATTATTGGTGATATAATGCTTTTGTTTTATAGAAAATAAAGTGAAGCTACCATCTCAAAAACGATTTTTTGAATGGCAGAAAAACAAGCCTCATTCTAAAAAAAGACTTACCTTTTTTAGAGCAGGATTATATAAAACAAATTATACTAAATATTATGAAGAAGAAGGGGTGTATAGATTGTCCCAATACGAAACACCATTGTTTACCGCTTTAGTTGAGCACAGTAAGCGAAATCCAATTCAATTCCATATTCCTGGTCATAAAAAAGGACAGGGCATGGATCCTACATTTCGCGAATTTATTGGGCATAATGCATTAGCAATTGACTTAATTAATATTGCGCCACTCGATGATTTACATCATCCAAAAGGTATGATTAAAGAAGCACAGGATTTAGCAGCCGCTGCATTCGGTGCAGATCATACTTTCTTTTCTATTCAAGGTACAAGTGGCGCTATTATGACAATGGTGATGAGCGTTTGCGGTCCTGGTGACAAAATCCTAGTACCACGAAACGTGCATAAATCAGTAATGTCAGCTATTATTTTCTCAGGTGCAAAACCGATTTTCATGCATCCTGAAATCGATCCGAAGCTCGGTATTTCTCATGGAATCACAATTCAATCTGTCAAAAAAGCACTTGAAGAGCACTCAGATGCAAAGGGCTTACTTGTTATTAATCCAACGTACTTTGGGTTTGCTGCAGACTTAGAACAGATTGTACAATTAGCACATTCTTATGACATCCCTGTACTAGTCGACGAGGCTCATGGTGTTCATATTCATTTTCACGATGAATTGCCGATGTCAGCGATGCAAGCTGGTGCAGACATGGCAGCAACAAGTGTTCACAAATTAGGAGGCTCTTTAACTCAAAGTTCTATTCTTAATGTGAAAGAAGGCTTGGTGAATATAAAACATGTCCAATCTATTATTAGCATGCTTACAACTACATCAACTTCTTACATCTTGTTAGCATCACTTGATGTTGCGAGAAAACGTCTTGCTACAGAAGGAACAGCACTCATAGAACAAACAATACAATTAGCTGAACATGTTCGTGATGCTATAAATTCTATTGAGCATCTTTACTGTCCTGGAAAAGAAATGTTAGGTACAGATGCTACCTTTAACTATGATCCTACAAAGATAATTGTATCTGTAAAAGATTTAGGTATTACCGGCCACCAAGCTGAAGTATGGCTTAGAGAGAAATATAACATTGAAGTAGAACTCTCAGATCTATACAACATACTATGTCTTATCACTTTGGGAGATACAGAAAGTGATACAAATACACTTATTGCAGCATTACAAGATTTAGCAGCAACATTTAGAAATAGGGCAGATAAAGGTGTTCAAGTACAAGTAGAGATTCCAGAAATTCCAGTGCTAGCACTTTCTCCTCGAGATGCTTTTTATTCGGAAACAGAAGTCATTCCATTTGAAAATGCAGCGGGTCGTATTATAGCTGATTTTGTTATGGTTTATCCGCCAGGGATTCCAATCTTTACTCCGGGGGAAATTATTACACAAGAAAACTTAGAGTATATTCGTAAAAACTTAGAAGCAGGTTTACCTGTACAAGGTCCTGAAGATATGACATTACAAACATTACGTGTTATTAAAGAGTACAAGCCTATCAGTTGATAGGCTTTTTTTTCACCTTTTTTCCTATTCTTCATACGATACTAAAGAATGTAACGTATAGGTGGGGATACTATTATGATTGTAATAGGCCGTTCTATTGTACATCCTTATATTACAAATGAATATGAGCCATTTGTAGCAGAGAAACAACAAATTTTATCAATAATGGCAGGAAATCAAGAAGTTTATTCCTTCCGAACAGCTGATGAACTCAGCTTTGATCTCAATTTACGAGTTAATATTATTATCTCTGCACTAGAACTTTTTCAAAGTGGATTTCAATTTCGCACATTTCAACAATCTTTTTGCAACCCCCAGTATTGGAAAAGAACATCCCTTGGAGGATTCGAGCTTCTTCCAAACATACCACCTTCTATTGCCATACAAGATATTTTCAAAAACGGAAAACTATATGGAACTGAATGCGCAACCGCTATGATCATTATTTTTTATAAAGCTTTATTATCATTGTATGAGGAAGAAACTTTCAATCGTCTATTTGCAAACCTTTTACTTTATACATGGGACTACGATCAAGATCTAAGGCTCATAACAAAAACCGGTGGCGACCTTGTTCCAGGTGACCTCGTTTACTTTAAAAACCCACAAGTGAATCCAGCTACGATTGAGTGGCAAGGAGAAAACACAATCTATTTAGGAAATTTCTTTTTTTACGGACATGGCGTAGGTGTAAAAACAAAAGAAGAAATTATTTATTCATTAAATGAACGACGAGTCCCTTACGCTTTTATTTCAGCTTTCTTGACCGATACTATTACCCGTATCGATAGCCGTATAATGAGCCAATACGCTTCTTCTAGTACACCACAGACATCCATAAGCTTTATTCCAATTAGAGATGATGCAATCGTTGCAACAGTTGGCCATACAACTACAATTTATTAAAAAAGCGCCTACACATGTAGGCGCTTTTTCTTATTATTAAGCTTTTGTATGTTCTTTATGGTCACATTCGCAATGAGATCCACATTTCCCGTATAGTACTGTTGATTTTTCATCTTCAAAATGTCCAATTGTTCCTTCACATACTTGGCATACGATTGTTCCCATTTTCATTTCCCCCTGAGTTTTAATAGTAATCTATTTATTTATCATTAAGCTTTCGCATTATCTTTTCTAACACAGTCACAATTTGTTCCACATTTTCCGTAAAGTACTGTCGTTTTCTCATCTTCAAAATGTCCGATTGTTCCTTCACATACTTGGCATACGATTGTTCCCATTTTTCATTTCCCCCTAAGTTTATGGTCCTAAAAACTTTTAGCTGTCCATTTCCTATCAATTATTGGGCTTTTGTATGCTCTGTGTGATCACATCCGCAAGATCCACATTTCCCGTAAAGTACCGTTACTTTCTCATCTTCGAAGTGTGCAATTGTACCTTCACAATCTTGACATACGATTGTTCCCATTTTTCATTTCCCCCTAAGTTTATAATCCCAAAAACTTTTTTGTAACCGCTTAACTTTCTGTCTTTATTTTAATATGTTATACTTTTTACGTCAATAGGTTTTTAGTATAACACATTAAATATTTTAAATTTTAATTAGTATGCGATATTCAAATAAAAAACAGCCATATTTATAAGTACGACTGTTTCACATTAATTATTCTTCATATTCCGCATGTAAAGAAGTTGACGGAACTAGAAATTTGAAAAACTGAGCTAACTCCTTCGCTTCCTCTTCTGATCCTAATTTAAAAATCTCCTGTATATATTGAACATTCTCTACATCATCTCGTCCGAGTAAAGTAGACCTTCCTGTTTGCATACAAACAATGAGCGGTTTTCCAAAAAACATATTTGTATAAATAACACCAAAATCATAACGTGTATCATGTGTCATAAACCCTAAAAATCGTACCTTCACACTTTCATGCTCATCATACAATTTTTCAAACATTGGTTTCCACCTTTCTACATCACGTTTCATTACTAGTATATTAAACAAAACATGTAATACTCCTTTTAATTGTCAAAAAATTCAGTAGGATGTAGAATAATAGTATTCTACTAAGTTAGGGGGAACTTATATGCAACATGCCTTTATTACGCTTGTACCTAAATCCAATCAACAATCTGTTTCAATAGATGATATAAAACAACTTTTTCATTATTATAAAACAGTTACTTCTAAAACTGGGGCCCAAATTAATTACCCGTATACAAATACCGCTTTTCCTTATGAAATTTTAGATACATCTACAACAACATTAAAACTTCAATCCAATCACGACCGGTATGACTCAATTTATATTGGTGTTGGTATAGAAAATAAACAATCTTTCATCCAAGTTTCTTTACCACCTAATGCAACATATGGTGACAAAGGGAAAGCGAATGAATTTTGCCGTTTTTTAGCGAAGAAATTAGAAGGAGAGTTACAATTATTTAATGGAAGAACAATGTATTTTTATAAACGTTAATTTAAAAAATAGATAATATGATTAAAAATAGTATACAATTCGAACATGTAAGAAATAAAGCTTGCTTTCTTACGTGTAATACAAAATATGCTATTACATAGGCTAAATACAGGAATACGAAAAAAAGAATAACTTTATAATGAAACTTATCACCATTCGATAATGTTAATACAGTGGAAAAGCCACTCCATAGTAGTAAATGATAAAATATAACATGTAATATTTTCATGGAACCTTCTCCTTTGACATGCTCTATTTTATTAATATATGGGGTTAAGTTTGAATCAATTACATATTATAGGATGATATATATTACCTTTGAAGTAAGTTACGCCTAAATCATTTGTTAAAGTATTATATATTCATTCGACAAGTACGTTTAAAGACCTTGCAAGTCATTTGATGAAAATAAAAATAGCCCCTCTCTTACAATAAGAGAGGGGCTATTTACATTACTTAAATTATTTTACAATGTGAATTGGCATTCCAAGAGCAACTTCAGCTGCTTCCATTGTGATTTCACCTAATGTTGGGTGAGCATGGATTGTTTGAGCGATATCTTCAGCTGTCATTCCAGCTTCGATAGCTAAACCAATCTCAGAGATAATATCAGAAGCACCTGCACCTGCAACTTGAGCACCTACAAGAAGACCATCTTCTTTACGTGTTACAAGTTGTAGGAAACCGTCAGTGCTGTTTAATGATAATGCACGACCGTTAGCAGCGAATGGGAACTTAGATACAGTTACAGTCATTCCAGCTTCTTCAGCTTGTTTTTTAGTGTAACCAACAGATGCTAATTCTGGATCAGTGAAGCATACTGCAGGAATTCCGATGTAATCGATAGCTGATGCATGGCCACTAATTGCTTCTACAGCTACTTTACCTTCGTAAGAAGCTTTGTGAGCTAATGGTGGTCCAGGAACGATATCACCGATTGCATAGATGTTCGGTACATTTGTACGACATTGCTCATCGATTTCGATGATGCCGCGGTCAGTCATTTTAACTCCAACTTGCTCAAGACCGATTTCTTGAGTGTTTGGACGACGACCTACAGTTACTAATACGTAATCTGCTTCTACAGTTTGGATTTCACCTTTAACTTCAAAGCTAACTTTTACGCCAGTTTCTGTTTCTTCAACGCCTTTAGCCATAGCTTTTGTATGGATATTTACGTTACCTTTTTTCTGTAGAGCACGTTTAACAACAGAGCTCATAGCTTTTTCGAAACCAGCTAAGATTTCGTCGCCAGCTTCTACTACAGTAACTTCTGTACCGAAGTTAGCATATGCAGTACCTAATTCCATACCGATGTAACCGCCGCCGATTACAACAAGTTTTTTAGGAATTTCAGGTAAGCTTAAAGCACCTGTAGAGTTGATAACACGTTTAGAGTATTTGAATCCTGGAATTTCGATTGGTGTAGAACCAGTTGCAAGAACAGCATTTTTAAACGTATAAGTTTGAGCTGCATCTTCAGTCATAACGCGTAATGTGTTAGCATCTACGAAGTAAGCTTCACCGCGAATGATTTCAACTTTGTTACCTTTAAGAAGGCCTTCAACACCGCCAGTTAATTTCTTAACTACGCCGTTTTTCCATTCTTGAACTTTTGTAAAGTCAACTTTTACGTTCTCTGCAGTGATACCCATGTCATCAGAATGCATTGCATTCTCATAACGATGACCTGCATTGATTAACGCTTTTGAAGGAATACATCCAACGTTTAAGCATACGCCACCAAGGTTAGCTTTTTCAATAATTGCTACCTTTTGACCTAATTGTGCTGCACGAATTGCCGCAACGTATCCACCAGGACCTGCACCAACAACGACTGTATCTAATTCAATTGGGAAATCTCCTACTACCATTGTTATTACGCCTCCATTACTAATAATTGTGGGTCATTCAATAGACGTTTAATTTGGTTTAACGCTTTTTGAGCTGTTGCGCCGTCAATTAAACGATGGTCAAAGCTTAGAGATAATGCTAATACTGGAGCTGCAACGATCTCGCCATTTTTCACAACTGGTTTTTCAGCGATACGGCCGATACCAAGGATTGCTACTTCTGGGTGATTGATAACTGGAGTGAACCATTGTCCACCTGCAGAACCAATGTTTGTAATTGTGCAAGAAGCACCTTTCATTTCAGTTGGAGCTAGACGACCTTCACGTGCTTTACCAGCAAGATCGTTGATCTCGTTAGAAATAGTGAAGATAGACTTACGATCTGTATCTTTAACAACTGGTACTAATAGACCTTTGTCTGTATCAGCTGCGATACCGATGTTGAAGTAATGTTTATGAACTACTTCTTGAGATGCATCGTCTAAAGAAGTGTTTAACATTGGGTATTCACGTAATGCAGATGTTAAAGCTTTAACAACGTACGGAAGGTAAGTTAATTTAATACCTTTGTCAGCTGCTACTGCTTTGAACTTCTTACGGTGAGCAACAAGCTCAGTTACATCAACTTCATCCATTAATGTTACGTGAGGAGCTGTATGCTTAGAGTTAACCATTGCTTTCGCAATCGCTTTACGGATACCACTCATTTTCTCACGAGTTTCTGGATATTCTCCAGCTGGAATTGGTTGTGCTTTTGGTGCTTCTTCTTTCGCTGCTGCTGGAGTAGCTTCTACTGCTGCTGGAGCCTCAGTTGCTGCTACAGTTTGTCCACCATTTGCAAATGCATCGATGTCAGCTTTTACGATACGGCCATTCTTACCAGTACCAGCTACTTTATGAATGTCTACACCTTTTTCACGAGCGTATTTACGAACAGATGGCATAGCGATTACGCGCTCATTTACTACTTCTGCAGTTGCTGCTGGAGTAGCTTCCGCTGCTGGAGCTTCTACTGCTGCTTCTTCAGCTTTTGGAGCTTCATCATGATCGTCACCTTTAAATTTAAGGTTTTCGTATCCAGGAGCATCAAATTTAATTAATGTATCTCCTACGATTGCAACTGTTCCTTCTTCTACAAGTACTTCAAGTACTTTACCTTTAACAGGAGAAGGGATTTCTACTACTGCTTTATCATTTTGTACTTCAAGAAGTACATCGTCTTCATTTACTTCATCGCCTGGTTTAATAAACCATTTTACGATTTCACCTTCGTGGATACCTTCACCGATATCTGGTAGTTTAAATTCAAATGCCACGGAATTCAGCCCCCTGATTCATTTCATTATTATGGAATATGTACAAAAGAAACCAGCATGTGCTGATTTCTTTTGCACATGAAAAACTAAAAATTAGAAGTTCATTACTTTGTTTACAGCTTCAACAATATCCTTGTGGTTTGGTAACCATACGCTCTCTGCTTGAGAGAATGGGAATACTGTATCAGCAGCTGCAACACGTACAACTGGAGCTTCTAAGTTTAAGATTGCACGGTCGTTAATTTCCGCTACAACGTTAGCTGCAATACCAGCTTGTTTTTGAGCTTCTTGAACTACAACTACGCGACCTGTTTTTTCAACAGAAGCGATGATTGTTTCGATATCTAATGGTTGAACTGTACGTAAGTCAACAACCTCTAAAGAGATACCTTCTTTTTCAAGTTCTTCAGCAGCTTTTAATGCAGCGTGAACCATAGCACCGTAAGCGATAACAGATACATCTGTACCTTCACGTTTGATATCAGCTTTGCCTAAATCAATTGTGTATTCGCCTTCTGGTACATCTTGGCGGAATGAACGATACAATTTCATATGCTCTAAGTAGATAACTGGATCGTTGTCACGAATCGCAGAGATTAAAAGACCTTTAGCATCGTATGGAGTAGATGGAATAACAACTTTTAGACCAGGTTGTTGAGCCACTAATCCTTCTAAGCTATCAGCATGTAGTTCAGGAGTATGAACACCACCACCGAATGGAGAACGAACTGTTACTGGAGCAGTCCAACGTCCACCAGAACGGTAACGCATACGAGCCAATTGACCAGAAATTGAATCCATTACTTCAAAAACGAAACCGAAGAATTGGATTTCTGGAACTGGACGGAATCCTTCAAGTGCAAGACCAACTGCAAGTCCACCAATACCAGACTCTGCAAGTGGAGTATCCATTACACGATCTTCACCAAATTCAGCTTGTAAACCTTCAGTAGCACGGAATACACCGCCGTTTACACCAACGTCTTCACCAAATACAAGTACGTTAGGATCATTTTTCATTTCAACGCGTAAAGCATCAGTGATTGCTTGAATCATTGTCATTTGAGCCATGGCTTACTTCGACTCCTTTTCTTTGTAGATTTCATATTGTTCAGCTAAGTTGTAAGGCATTTTTTCGTACATGATTTCCATTAAATCAGTTACTTTTTGTTTTGGAGCTTGGTCAGCCTTAGCAATTGCTTGTTTGATATCTTCTTTTGCTTCTTCGATTACTGTCTCTTCAACTTCTTGAGACCATAGGCCTTTAGCTTCTAAGAACTTACGGAAGCGTACGATTGGGTCTTTTTGTTCCCATTCGTTTTCGATATCTTTTGTACGGTAACGAGTTGGGTCATCACCAGCCATTGTATGTGGACCGTAACGGAATGTTAAAGTCTCGATTAAAGTAGGACCTTCGCCATTTACTGCGCGCTCACGAGCGAAAGCAGTTGCTGCGTATACAGCTAATGGATCCATACCGTCTACTTGAATTCCGTAAATACCTGCTGCTACTGCTTTTTGTGCTACAGTTTTAGCTGCAGATTGCTTTTCTACTGGAGTAGAGATTGCATAACGGTTGTTTTGAACAACGAAGATTGCTGGAGCTTTGAATGCACCTGCAAAGTTCATACCTTCGTAGAAGTCACCTTGTGAAGCACCACCGTCACCAGTGTAAGTAATTGCAACAGATTTTTTACCACGTAGTTTCATACCTAACGCAACACCAGCAGTTTGGATGATTTGCGCACCGATAATGATTTGTGGAGCTAATGCATTTACATTCTCAGGCATTTGGTTACCCATGAAGTGTCCACGAGAGAATAAGAATGCTTGATATAATGGAAGTCCGTGCCATACTAATTGTGGTACATCACGGTATCCTGGTAAGATGAAGTCTTCTGCTTCAAGTGCGAAATGACTCGCTAATTGAGAAGCTTCTTGTCCAGCTGTAGGTGCGTAGAAACCTAAACGTCCTTGACGGTTTAAAGAAATAGAACGTTGATCTAATACGCGAGTATACACCATACGACGCATTAATTCTTTCAATTGATCATCAGATAATTCAGGCATAGCTGCTTCATTCACAACTTCACCGTTTTCATTTAAAATTTGTAATGTTTCAAATTGAGCTGCGATAGCTTTCATTTGCTCATCAACATTAAATAGGGTCTTTTTTGTTTTAGTACCCATTCCGTTCACCTCTTCCTCTCTTGAACCATATTCTGAAACGCTTTCACTGGCTATTTTCCAGTTTAAAAAGCGCAACGATGTAAACCAACATGTTTATCTGTCGGTTGAGAATAATTTTGTGTACCTAACAATCTGTACTAATGTTTTTTCAGAAACATATTAATACAATCTTGATCACGTTTTTTAGTTTACAACTATTCTAATTACGATGTCAATTACTTTGAATACGTTTTTTTATAAATAATATGCAGGTTTCTACTACACAAACGTGTTTTTATTTTTTACATCTGTATTAGTAAGCATTGACCTACTGTTATATTATTCCCTTTTTCACTTATTTTTTCTCTTAGAATAATATGTAAACGATTTAATTCTCTTTAGTTTTTCTCTCTTCGTAACAAAAATATACAAACTATCCTTCCTTTTTTAGGTAAATACCTATACATTTCTACCCTCTCTTCCATACATTATAGTAACCGCAGTATTAGCGGGAAATGATAAAGGAGGTCATCTCATGTACGGATACTCATATTGCTATCCAACTTGTTCATATCCTTCCTACGGTTATGGCGGTTCTTGTGGCGGGTCTGGACGCGGCTTCGCCTTAATCGTTGTGTTGTTTATTCTTTTAATTATCGTTGGTGCTGCTTGCATTCGCTAATGTAAAACGAAACAACTATGGAAAGAAAAAGACGGCTTTGCCGTCTTTTTCTGTTTATCACATACATAAACACTCTATAATAGAACGATTTCCAAAATACCTTCCCTTTCTTGCCGATGACTTTTTCCATCTCCTTTGGTAGACTAAAGAGGAAAGGAGAGATTACATATGCTTACAATGAAAGATGTTATTCGCGAAGGAGATCCTATTTTGCGCAACGTTGCAGAAGATGTTTCATTACCGGCAAGCGAAAAAGATACAACTACCCTAAAAGAAATGATTGAATTTGTAATAAATAGCCAAGATCCTGAAATGGCTGAAAAATATAGTTTACGCCCTGGAATCGGATTAGCGGCTCCGCAAATCGGTGTTTCAAAAAAAATGATTGCAGTTCATGTAACCGATGCGGACGGTACATTATATAGCCATGCATTATTCAATCCAAAAATCATTAGCCATTCTGTTGAACGTACATATTTACAGGGCGGTGAAGGCTGTCTATCTGTAGACCGCGAAGTACCTGGTTATGTTCCTCGTTATACAAGAATTACAGTAAAAGCAACTTCTATTAACGGGGAAGAAGTAAAATTACGTTTAAAAGGTTTACCAGCAATCGTATTCCAGCACGAGATTGACCATTTAAATGGCGTTATGTTCTATGACCATATTAATAAAGAAAATCCATTTGCCGCTCCTGATGATTCCAAACCTCTAGAGCGATAATAATAAAGTGAAACTTTAATCAGTGGGGGTTTTGTTCATCCCCCACTGATTATTAGCCCTCACCAATCGGGCAGCAGGCCCCCACCTAACTTCTTTGCTTTTGCTGAATTTTGAGGTGGGGGTCTTACTACCCGGCAAATAGCGTGATAAAAAGGCGGAAGTTAATCTTCCGCCTTTTTATTATGAAATGGGTTCCATATTCACTTACAGCAATCCAGCCCACTTTAGTCCATGATATATACCGTCTTCACTAACGTCCTTTGTCACATGATTTGCAAGTTTTTTCAAGTCTTCATGGCCATTTCCCATCACAATACCTGTGCCAACGGCTTCGATCATTTCTAAATCATTTAAGCCATCTCCAAATGCATATACTTGATCACGATTAAAACCTAACTTTTCAATATATTTCTCAATTCCTTTTGCCTTAGAACCACCATTCGGAATGATATCCATTGAATATGCATGCCAACGAATAAAATGAAAATCTGGATAATGATTAATAAACTTTTCCTCTTCATTTACTTCACAAAAAAGTAGTGTTTGATAAATATTACGTTCCTCATAAAAATTAGGCTCATATGCTGGATGCTCAAAGTTTAAGCTTCCAAAGCCTTCTTTCACATAATCATGATATTCCACTGATGCTCTCATATCTTGATGGTCAAGATATACAAGTGGATATCCTTCTTGTTTTGCAAACTGAGTAAACTTATGTAAAGCATCTGGATGTAACGGATTATTAAATATTACCTCATCTTCAAAGACAACATATTGTCCATTAAAACTAACATAATTATGTATATCAAGTTCCTTGCGAATATCTTCGAACATAAATGGCGCGCGCCCTGTCGCAATTGCTACATGTACACCTTTTTCTTGTAACTGTTTTACTGCATCTCGTGTAGATTGCGGAATTTTTTTATCATGATCTAATAATGTTCCATCAATATCAAAAAAAACAATTTTATCATTCATTTGTCAAAATCCTTTCTGGCACTCTATATTCCTATTTTGAATATCACTTTTCAAATTCTAAAAAAAAGTATAACATATTAAACATCTGTGAAGAAAGCGTTCCCTTTCTGACCTTATTTACAAACTTTGCATATATATATTAGTAAAACATGTGGATACTTGTTCGGATGAATTTTCTTTTCCATTCTTCCTCATACTATACCTATAACTAACGGCTACTAATCGTTACTATAGAATAACTTTCACTGTATGGGAGAGGACAAGACTCACCATTCACTTTTGTCCTATCTCTTATATCAGAGATAGAATTTTCACTATTAATATGCATGTTTAAAATAAGGAAAGGAAGGAGTAATCATGCTGAAGAAGCTGAAGAAAAAGCTCAAGCGTTATTTAAACGGTCTAGTCCGTAAAAAGACAATCGCTTAAATTGTGCCCATTTCGGGCTTTTTCTTCATTCTCATTCGAAAAAACATGAAAATCGGGACTGTTTGCTTTATAATAAGTAACAGATAATGCAAAACATAGACAAGGAGAGGTTTTCCAAATGATTTTTAAAGTATTTTATCAAGAAAAATTAACTGAGGTTCCAGTACGTGAAAATACAAAAGTTTTATATTTAGAGGCTACGTCTGAAAAAGATGTTCGTACAAAATTAAATAAGTTCGCATATAATATCGAGTTTGTTCAGTCTGTTACTGGCGCTCATCTTGAATATGAAAAAGAAAACGCTGATTTAACATTAGCGGAAATCGTATAGCGATATGAAATTTCTAAAAAACGACCAAGTTGCTGTATTTGCTCTCGGTGGGCTTGGTGAAATCGGTAAAAATACATACGCTGTTCAATTTCAAGATGAAATTATTATAATTGATGCTGGAATTAAATTTCCAGAGGACGAACTCCTCGGAATCGATTATGTAATACCAGACTACACTTATTTTGTGCGAAACGAAGATAAAATTAAAGGGTTATTCATTACACATGGTCACGAAGATCATATCGGCGGAATTCCTTATCTATTACGTCAAGTGAACATTCCGATTTACGGCGGAAAATTAGCAATTGCACTCATCAAAAATAAATTAGAAGAACACGGCTTACTTCGTAAAGCAAAACTTTACGAAATTCAAGAAGATGACGTTATTAAATTCAAAAAAACGTCTGTATCCTTCTTCCGTACAACTCACAGTATTCCAGATTCGTACGGCGTTGTTGTGAAAACACCTCAAGGTCAAGTTGTTCATACAGGTGATTTCAAATTTGATTTCACACCAGTTGGTGAACCAGCTGATTTAACAAAAATGGCTGAAATCGGTAAAGATGGCGTGCTATGTCTATTATCTGATAGTACGAACAGTGAAGTTCCAAACTTTACTATGTCTGAGCGTCGCGTTGGTGATAGCATTCAAGACATTTTCCGTAAAGTAGACGGACGGATTATATTCGCAACCTTTGCATCAAATATTCACCGCTTACAACAAGTTATTGAAGCTGCTGTTGAAAACAACCGTAAAGTAGCTGTGTTTGGTCGAAGTATGGAAGCAGCGATTGAAATCGGACAAAACCTTGGTTATATTCGTTGCCCGAAAGATACATTCATAGATGCATCTCAACTAAACCGCTTACCAGCTAATAAAGTTGTTATTTTATGTACAGGTAGTCAAGGTGAACCGATGGCAGCACTTTCACGTATTGCAAACGGTACACACCGCCAAATTCAAATTATTCCTGGAGATACAGTTGTTTTCTCTTCTTCACCAATTCCAGGAAATACAATTAGCGTAAGTCGTACAATTAACATGTTGTACCGCGCTGGCGCTGATGTAATTCACGGGAAACTTTCAAATATCCATACAAGTGGACACGGTGGGCAAGAAGAACAAAAGTTAATGTTACGTCTAATTAAACCGAAGTACTTCATGCCAATTCATGGTGAATATCGTATGCAGCGTATGCACATGAACATAGCAAATGATTGTGGTATCCCTGAAGAAAATTGCTTCATTATGGATAATGGCGATGTTCTTGCTTTACGTTCGGATGAAGCTAGCGTAGCTGGAAAAATCCCATCTGGTTCGGTCTACATTGATGGAAACGGTATTGGAGATATCGGCAATATCGTATTACGAGATCGTCGTATCCTTTCTGAAGAAGGACTTGTAATTGTAGTTGTAAGCATTGATATGAAAGAATTTAAAGTTGCAGCAGGACCTGATATCATCTCACGCGGTTTCGTTTACATGCGTGAAAGCAGTGATTTAATCAATGATGCACAAACATTAATTACAACTCATTTAGAAAAAGTAATGGAGCGTAAAACAACACAATGGTCTGAAATTAAAAATGAAATTACAGACACATTAGCTCCATTCCTATATGAGAAAACGAAACGCCGTCCAATGATTTTACCAATCATTATGGAAATATAAGAAAAAGGACAATGCTATGAAGGCATTGTCCTTTTCTCTTATCTTAAAAAGTGTTTAAATCGATCCACTTCATCGTCATGACCAATGACAATTAATATATCTCCTGCTTGAATATTCTCCGTAGCCCGAGGGGATACGATAACTTCTTTACCTCGTTTAATTGCTACAATATTCAATCCAAACTTCGCACGAATATCTAATTCAATTAAAGAGTGCCCATCAATTTTTTTATTCGCAATAATCTCTACAATACTATGCTCATCTGAAAGCTCAAGGTAATCTAACACATTGCTTGATGCAATATTATTAGCAATCCTTTTTCCCATATCACGTTCTGGATGCACAATATGATCTGCACCTATTTTACTTAACACTTTTTCATGATAATCATTTTGAGCTTTTACAGTAATATTTTTTACACCCAACTCTTTCAAAATCAAAGTCGTTAAAATACTTGAATTTAAATTATCTCCAATAGCAACGACTACGTGATCAAAATTTCGAATACCAAGGCTTTTTAATACCATCTCATCTGTTGAATCTGCAATTACAGCATGCGAAGCTATATTTGCAAATTCATTAATTTTATCCTCATCTGAATCGATTGCCATTACTTCCATACCTAATTGAGCTAGTTCTCGGCAAATACTTCCACCAAAGCGACCAAGTCCAATGACAGCAAACTCTTTTTCTTTCTCACCCACAGGAATTCCTCCAATAACTTCAAGTACTATTTATTTTCAGTGTAACACACTTTATATGCGTCACAAAAACTGTAATTAGCTCTTATTTTTGTTTTTGTATATAAAAATATTGTTTCAAGTAAAAAGCGATACCAACAAGTAACATAGCAAATACAAATATATTTCCAAACGAACTAAATGTTTCAAAAACGAATAATAATGTTTCTTGACCAAAAAAGGCAAATAGCAGCTGTATGAATGCAAATAACAACGCCCATATGTAATGATGTTGATGAAATAAATAATGCGTTGCACCTAAAAAAGCAATAAACGAAAAGATAAAGATCCACCAATTTTCTAAAAATAGTTGCCAATTAGAAAATTGATATCCATTTACTAATATCGCAATAAGCGCGATAACTGCCATCGTCGGCACACTCCAAAATAATGCCCGTCCTCTAAAGAAACGAGTGCCTTTAACATCTCCTTTTTCATGTGCAATATATGTTAGTACTACTGTGCTTATATACAAAACAGAAAGAATTGTTAAAACGATAATGAGCCAAAAATGTAATTGATAATATTCATGTTCTATATTTGTCACGATTGCAGCTAACATACACGGAATTAACATTCCCGTCCAACCATCTACTTTTCTTTCATTCCAAAAGACCGTATTACCAATCCTTATTCCTAACAGCATAAAAATAATGATACCCAATACAAATAACGTAGTTTTATTCCCTACTAAACTCGTTGAGAAAGCAATTAATCCAATAAATAAAAAGAGCACAAACCCATTCATAATTTCTAGTACAGGTGATAAATATCTCTTCACCCATTTGTATGTTTCGTCATATTCATTATTATCTACTAGACGATAGGCATAAAAACTTATCCCAAAATAAACCGCCGCAATAATAACATACGCATATAAGACGAAACATAAAATCGCACTGCTAATTTGCACGTAATTCCCCACCCTTTTTTCTATGTTTCACATTGATTTTACACACTTTTCATACTAAAAGTAAACATATATAAGTTAGTCAAATAATTAATAATGAGCAGTGGCTAAAAACCCCCTGCTCATTATTAAAACAGTCCAATTAACTTTATTCTTTCATTTGTATGTAAACGCCTAAAACCAATCTATACGAGCGTTACTTACACCTCAGAACAAAATTTTTTTTGGAAACTTCAAGAAAGCGGAAGTTTTATTTTCTATTCCCTTTCCACTTTACATATTGGCTTAAAAATGTAATTGCCTTTTCAATCACTTCTTCGTCTGGCTTTAATTTCGCATGATGTAAACCATATTCTGAATTTACTCCAAGCCAAAACATAAATCCAGGGATTTCTCGAAGCATATAACCAAAATCTTCACCTGTCATTGCCTCAGTACATGTAATAACATTCATATCTGTTTGTTTATGTACAAATTGCATAAACTCTCTCGTTAACTCTTCATGGTTATATACTTGATGATACATTGCTCCGTAATCTATAATCGCCTCACACTGGAAAGAAGCTTCGATACCTGCAACAATTGCCTCAATTCTGCTTTTCACACGCTTCATTGATTCTACTGATAATGTTCGAATCGTTCCTTCTAAACGAGATTTTTCTGCAATAATATTTTGAACCGTACCACCTGTAATTTTTCCGATTGTAATTACTGCACTATCAAGAGGATTTACATTGCGACTAATAACGGATTGAAGCTGTGTAACAAGATGACTCGCTGCAACAATCATATCATTTGCAGTATGCGGATAGGCAGCATGACCACCTTTCCCTTTTAAATCGATATATAATTCTGAAGTATTGGCAAATAACAGTCCTTCTTTCGTTGCAATTGTCCCTACAGCGTATTCTGGTGCAATATGAAGACCAAGAATTATATTTGGTTTCCATTCTTTTAACTCTTCACTTTCTAACATAGGAAGAGCACCGCCTGGTCCTTCTTCTGCTGGCTGGAATAGAAATACAAGGTCATCATCTATTCTTTCGCTCACAGCTTTCGTTAGAAGGCCTAAACCGATTGTTGTATGTACATCATGGCCACATGCATGCATCATTCCTTCATGAATAGAAGCAAACTCATATCCAGTTTCCTCTGTAATTGGTAAACCGTCTATATCTGCACGATAACCTATTATTTTTTCTGGATTTTTTCCATTTACTTTAACGATTACACCCGTTTTCCATGTCTTCACTTCCACAAATTCATGAGAAAGCGTCCCTATATAATCTAAAATATACTGTTGTGTTTTCCATTCCTTAAATCCGATTTCTGGAATTCTATGTAGATCTCTACGAATTTGGACAAATTTGCTTACTGTCATTTTTGCACCTCTATCTATAAAAAGCGTAAGAGCCCATTTACGCTCTTACGCTTTTTTTTCTTTTTATTTCTCTGGGTTTAATTGACGAAGCTCTTGTTTAATTTCTGTTTTTGCTTTTGTCTTCTCATCAATTTCTTTAATTACACGTGCTGGAGTACCTGCAACAACTGTGTATGGAGGCACATCTTCTGTTACAACAGCTCCCGCTGCTACAACTGCACCTTTACCTACTGTAACACCCTCTAAAACAACTACGTTTGCACCGATTACTACATCATCTTCAACGATAACTGGTTTTGCAGAAGGTGGCTCAATAACACCTGCAAGTACAGCACCTGCACCTACGTGACAGTTTTTACCGACTGTTGCACGTCCACCAAGTACTGCGTTCATGTCGATCATAGAACCTTCACCAATTACAGCACCAATGTTAATTGTTGCATTCATCATAATTACAGCGTTGTCACCAATTTCAACATGGTCACGAATAATAGCACCGGGCTCGATGCGAGCTTTAATACCTTTTAAATCAAGCATTGGGATTGCAGAATTACGACGATCGTTTTCTACAACGTAGTCAACGATGTGCTTATTATTCTCATCAAGAATTGTCTTAATTTCAGACCATTCTCCGAATAATACACCTGATTTTTTATTCACAAATGCTTGTACTGTTTCAGGGAATGTTACTTCTTTTAAATCCCCTTTTATGTATACCTTTACAGGAGTTTTCTTTTCACTTTTTTGAATAAACGAAATAATTTCGTTAGCGTCCATCATTTTCATTCTTGTTGCCTCCTAAATCCATTTATAATGTTACTCTACCAAACGAAAGAGCGAGTAGCAAGATAATAATCTTATTTTTCCCTTTGAATTTCTTCTATAATTTCTAAAAATGCTTGTACTTGCTTCAACTGCCTTGCTGAGTCACTTGTTAACAACCATGTTTCTCTCGTCAATTGAACAGGTGTTTTATACATATTTTCCTGTACTTCCTTTAAAACAGTAGAAGGTAAAAGGGCATAACCTATACCATTTAAAACAAGTTGTTTGCATGTTTCAATTTGGTCAACTACAATCGTTCGCTTAGGCGGATTAGAAAATAAACCATACCACCAATTTTGTATTTGTCCATAATAAGTCGAGTCACTTTTAAATTGAATGAACGGCCTATTTGTTTCTTTTAGCATCGAAATATCTTTTATTTCTTTATCAACTAAATACAGTTCATCTTCAAATAATTTTTGCTTTTGACCTTTATATTCTTGTGTTCCCCTCAGTATAGCAACATGAACGTCTCCTTCATAAAACTGCTTTTGCACTTCACTACTCCATCCAGTAAACAGCGATATCTTTACAGAAGGATATTTATGCACAAACTTTTTCAAAACAGGAGGAAGCCAATATTGACCAATAACTGATGCAACAGCTATTTTTAACGTTCCATGAGTTTCCGTTCTAAAAACAGCTAGCTCACTTTTTATATCCTCTTCCTTTTGCAACATTTCTTTGGCATAATTTGCAACTTTTTCCCCTTCAGGTGTAATTGTCAATCCTTTTTGTGAGCGAATAAAAAACTTCATTCCCCATTGTTTCTCCATAGATTGTAATCGTTGACTCAGCGCAGGTTGGGAAACAAATAAACGTTCCGCCGCTTTTCTCATATTTGATTCCTGAGCTAACACAACCATCATTTGAAAATCATCAATTTGCAACTTTCTCCCTCTTTCCTTAGCTTCCATACACCTTATTTCAACAAGCTTTCATTCAGAAAATACAATTTTCCAGCGCAAACTTTCCTTATGTTTTATGTCTTTTTAAATATAATACATACACAAGTGATATGCACGAAAAAAAGTGACTTCTTCGTTTCTATGAAGTCACTTTTCTCACGTTATCGATTATGTTGCCTTACTTTCTTATTCAACAATTTTAAAATAGCACGACGTGTTAAAATCCCCTCAAAATAGCCTTCTTCATTAACAGCACAAATAAAAGGATGATCAATTGTCATTTCTAAAGCTTTTGCAAATGAATCTTCTAATTTAAGAAAAGGTATATCTTCCTTCATCACCTGCTCTACTTTCATATCATCAAGTCTTTCAAACTCAATACGCTCTAATCCTAACATACCATCTAATATCATGGCAGTACTAATCAAACCATGTAATTTATACATTGGATCTAAGACAGGTATCGCCGAATATCCAGATTTCACAAGAACGAGTAAAGCATGTTCTAAACCATTTCCAATTTGGACATGAGCTACTTTTTCCGATGAAATCATTAAATCCTTCACAAGAATTTGTTGAAATTCGTCTTTCGGAATACTAATCATATTACATCCCCCATTTTCCCTTTTTCCTGCTTATGTTCATAACTCTATTCACATTTTATGACAGCGTTTTCATATTATTATTTTGTCCTAAATTTATTTCAATAAAAATACAATCACACAGCTATTTTAGCATACAGCACAAAAAAAAGACTACCATTCCGGTAGCGCTTAATACCCTTTATTTTTTAATCTGTAAAATAACCTTGTGATTTTTTTATATTGCATCACATCCGTCTGTTTCAAACCATTCTCAATATCTGTAAGTTCCACAGCTAAAATTTCACTTGCATAATTTTGCTGAAATAAAATATCTAGTAGTAAACTTTCTTCTTCCTTCGTTAAAACAACTTCCCTTTGCATATACCCCTCTCCTTACAATCGCATCGTTACTCTTATTATATAAAAAATTTAACCTATTTAATAGATGTAATATTCAGTTTTTACCAAAAGATATGTAGCAATTGTAAACATACAAAAAGTCATTTCGTATATCGATTTGCATAGCTAAACGCCGCATAAGCATCCGGCTTAATTTTTGCAGTTAATCCCATCGCTCGAATTTTTTCTGTCATATCTAAAATAAATTCCTTTGTTAAACCATCATTCCCAATGTCTAAATGAATTTCCATTATGAATCCAGCCCCATCTTGAGCATAAGGATGCAATAACTCCCATATTGTTTGTATATGAGTAGGTGTAAATAGACATGCGATTTCTTGACTAAACTGCGTTTCTAAATATATTTTCTCACGTAAGGTTGCTGGCTTATCTTTTACTGATCTATGGTGTAAACAACCCCAGGCACCTTTTCCAACACGATGAATATGGATTGCTGTAATAAACCTCGTATCCTTTTGATGTGCTTGCGAGTCTGTCCCAATGGATAATCGATATAAATTTCGTGGATCCTTTTCAATGAAACTACAAATACGGCTAAAGACCATATCAAAATTTAAATGTCTCTCTGAAACATTGTAAAATTTATGTGCACCGTCCACAGAGTCACGTCCTTTCAATTAGACAGACTTTTCGTATTCTCATTGTATGGGACAAAAACTAAAATTATAACTTCCTATCCTTTATTCGTTTCAATATTTCGAATTACAAAGTGACAAACTTGGCACGTATAAATTACATTTTGATTAGATTGAGCCGTTAATACATGAGTAATCTCAGCAGAGCTTTGACAATTAGGACAAATCACAACTGGTAAATGTTCCATACGATAACCTCCTAGTTATATTTCTCCCACTATTTGCAGAACCCAGCAATTGTGAGAAGTTTAGCTTCACATATTCATCCGGTTGGCGGGACTACTTATCCACATGGATAGGCAAACTTACACAGATTAAATTTTCATTTTAATACCATTGTAGGAAAAATAAAAAAATTCTATACATTACGCTGGAAAGTAATAGAACTAAAAAAGGTACTGCCATATGGCAGTACCTTTTTTATATGTATCAAGAAATGATATCGTAAATCTCAATTGCAACCATGTCGATATTATCGAATTGGTACACTTGAGGTTTTTCACCTTGTTGATACACTTCTAACTCATACATTTCACTTTTATCGAAAAATTTCACGCTACATTTGCGCTCACCGTTCACTTCAAAATAGCGTTGTGCTACTTCACCGCTTTCAGCTTGTTCTTGTAGACTAACAAGTCGAGTTAAAATTCCTTGGAGTAGAGACATGAAATCTCTCCTTTCTCTGATCTTCCTACCAATAGGTTTTACAGCTATACTCATTCTATCCGTCATAACAGAAAAAATGTTCCACACTCTAGGATAAAGGTTATTGGCCAGAAACTCAACTAAAAATTTGTCGAAATGCGAAGGAAAAAACAGAAAGAACATATTTCCCCTTCTTTATTGCGGTTTTTATACTGGAAGAATATAATAAAAAACAGAAAAAAGGAGGAATTACAATGAAAAAAATTGAGGTTTATACACAACCTGATTGTCCGCCATGTGTTATTGTTAAAGAATTTTTGAAGCATAATAACGTTGCATATGAAGAATTTGACGTAAAAAAAGACGCTGCTGCTCGCAATCGTCTTTTAAACGACTATGATTCTTATTCAACTCCAACAGTCGTAATTGATGGCGAAGTAGTTGCAGGTTTTCAAATTGAAAAGTTACAAAAACTACTCAATATAGAATAGGAATAGGTAAATACCTATTCCTATTCTTATCCCGCTATTTGTAGGTAGTAAAACCCCAAAAATTTAGCTAAAGCAAAGGAGTTAGATGGGCTAGTAATCCCTCCCACTGATTAAAAGTTTCACTTTATAATTGTTGCAACCTTTTTATTTCAGTTAAGAGTTCCTGACTTTCATGATATCCTGCTAACTTCCATTTATCTTGATCCCTTTTCAATGTTACAATTTGATATTGTCCACTTTTTGTCCGCTCATATACATATAAATTTTTATGTTCTTCATCATACGATATTTTCGTTTCTGAATTAAAAGAAAACGGTGCTTCTTTTGCCGGAAGTAAATATTCACCACTTTGTTTATCACTTCTGCTATTTTCATCTGTAAACACTTGAAGGAAATTATCTGTAAAATACGGTGATAACGTCTCTATCATCTTATTCATCGGCAAATGCTTCCCACGAATTGAAAACTGGGTTTCATAGCCTTTTTGTATCGTTGTAAATACTTCTTTCCGATCAACTTTCACTTCCTCTTTCCCTAAAACAGTCGTAACACTATAACCAACTAGAAAGGCAACACATACAAATAGAACAAGCCATATTCCATATTTCCTCATTTTTTCACCTTCCTTTTAAAAGAACTTGTCTTTGTAGTATTCATTGTAACAATGATTATGCAAAGAAAGGACAGATTTCGTTCGTAAAATCTTTACAACGATAGACAGCATTTTCATCACCATTTTCACTATTACCAATTTATGATAAAAACAAACAAAAAATGCACGAATCTCTTCGTGCATTAAAATAAAACATCTTCTTCATATAAATATTCATAAGATAAATCTATAAATAAAAAGTTGTCATCATCTATTGGGAAAGAAAATGTTCGTACCATTTCGCCCGTTTCGATATCTGCATATAAATCTGAAAGCCTTGCCTTATTCTCAAAACGCATTTTCATGATATTCTCGAGAAAATACGGGCGCCAACTCCAGTTCTTCATATAATAATCCGGCATCACAATCCATTCTCCATCTTTTTTCATAACATTTCCTGATTGTTGGAAACCATCTTCATTACAAATAAATATACGAAAACTACACTGTGATACACTTTGACTAAATTGTAATAACCAATCATTTATATCTTCATTCTTTTTTTGTTTTGATAAAACATCGCCAATGCGATCGCGTAACATCTCTGTCAAATTATAAATTTTTTGTAACTTCTTCTTTTCATGCTGAATAAACTGATGACATTCATTACCAAGTCGCTCTTTCAAAACATTCGTTTCAATAAAATCAGGTAAACATTCTTTCAAATAATTACCTTGATAATATCTTCCGCCGTTCTTCCAAGCATATTGCAGTTGATAAAAAGCATCTATTTCTTCATATAACAAAGTTGCACCAATTCTTCTAGCAAGTAATGATAAAGAATATAAAATATCTTGATAAGATTGTAAAAGTGCTGTTTGCCTTAAATTCGTTAAATCTACTTTTAAAATATCAGGTGCTAACACGCTAATACGCTCTAAATTACTTGTGCCCGTTCCGACTTTATTAATCGAAATTTGAATACCATATGTACGATAATACATAAGCAAATGATTAAATTGCTCTATATCTTCTTTACATTCATGTTCTGTAATCTCTAAAACAATTTGTTTTAAATTTAAACCTTGTTCTTCATACCTCAATAAAAGTTGAAGCAAGCTTTCATCATCATCATTCATTAATACATTAGCATTCCGATGTATAAATAATAATAATTTTTGATCGCTTTCTAAATAACGATTTAAAGCTTTTTCTACTATAATATTATCCGCTTCCAGTTGAAATTCACTTGGAATCGAATCATCGTGAAAGAAAGAAGCTAAACTTTGTATGCCCTCTTCTGTTTGAATACGTCCTACTACTTCATATCCAATTACAGTATGCTCATCAGCACTAAAAATAGCTTGATAATAAGGAAGGACTTTATCCAAGTTACTCATTACATCTAATGCATCTATCAACGTGCTTCCCTCCCTTTACTTTTCAAAAATTATAACATGATATTTACGGAAAAATAATAAAAAATCCCTTCAGTTTTCCTGAAGGGATTAGAGGGGTAAAATGCTAAGGGGAATTAGCAATTCTACTATGAAGAAAAAAGAGGTCTTAAATATAACGTATATATGACCTCTTGTAAACACTTTTCTTTCATATGTCACAATTCCGTCACATTTAACCATAAAAAAATGAATCAAACATTCATTTTTTTATCCCTTTTAAAATGGATATTGATGTAAATGTTGTCCTCCATCCATTGTCATGCAAGTTCCATTTATGTACGCAGCTTCATCTGAGCATAAATAATAAGCTAGACCAGCGATTTCTTCTGGCGTACCCAGCCTTCCAAGCGGAACACTTTGTATCGTACGCTTAGCCATTTCTTCTGAAATCCATAATTTATCAGCACCGCCCGTACGTTCAATTGGTCCTGGCGCGATAGCGTTAACTCGTATTCCATATTTACGTCCCCACTCAACAGCGAGCGTCTTCGTCATCGCTAATACCCCTGCCTTCGCTGCAGCCGAATGAATAACTCCTGGACCTGCATCCCATGCATATGTTGCTACCATGTTAATGATATTCCCTTTTATACCTTTTTCAATCCAATATTTTCCGACAGCATGGCTACAGTAAAATGTACCGTTTAACACAATATTAATGACTGAATTCCAACCATTCACAGATAAATCTTCTGCTGGACAAATAAAGTTTCCAGCTGCATTATTTATTAAAACATCAATTCGACCAAACTTCTCATCAATCTGTTCAATCATTTTCTGAATGTCATCCGTATTTCTTACATCCATTTGTACAGGTAATACTTGCCCCGGAAATTGTTCAATTTCCAACTTTGTTTCCTCTAGTTTTTCCTTTGTACGTCCTGTAATAACAACTCGTGCCCCTTCTTTTGCAAAACGAGTCGCCATTCCTTTTCCCATTCCACTCGATCCACCTGTTATAATAACTACCTTCTCTTTCACATACATCCCCTCCAAAAAATGAATACACATTCATTTTATCACTTTATTTAATAGAAATCTTTATATTTTTAAACTTTTCTGATATTTTAATGTAAAGAATTTTCTTTTCATTCATTTTTTTCGTAATCTATACTAATTTTTTATTATGTAAAGTATATTTTAAATAAACTGAAAGGAGATTAGAGTAGCCTATAAATGGAATAAAAACATTGAGGATACTCATATTTTTATGAAGCACATTACAAGAAGAAATTTTTTAAAAATTGGTATGCGCACTTGTCTCTATTCATTTATAACCAGTGGCATCGGATACTACTATGCTAAATATATAGAACCCCATTTCATTTCTTTTACACAGCACACATTAAAATCACAACTCATCCCAAAAAGTTTTCATGGTATGAAAATTCTTCAATTCAGCGATTTACATCTTGGATACTATTTCTCGCTTCAACATTTATCTCAAGTTGTTTCTAAAATTAATGCTGTAAATCCAGATATTGTCCTTTTTACTGGAGATCTCATTGATAATTACCAAACGTATACTGACACTCCTTTCGTTGCATCCATTTTAAAAAATATACAAGCCCCCTTCGGTAAATTCGCTATTTATGGTAACCATGATCACGGTGGATATGGAACTAAATACTATGAACACATCATGCGTGAATCTGGATTTGAACTATTGCTAAATAATGAAAAAAGAATTCGTCTAATGGATAATAGTGAGATTTCTATTTTCGGTCTCGATGATATACTACTAGGCAAACCCAAAATAGAGAAAACATTAGAGCATGCACGACAAAATACTTATAACATTGTTCTTGTTCACGAACCAGATATCGCGCCCCAAGTTTCCAGATATCCAATCAACTTGCAACTTTCTGGTCATAGCCACGGCGGACAAGTACAAATTCCTTTTTTAGGAGCTATTATTACACCATCACTCGCCAAAGACTATATTGAAGGCTTCTATACAATTCAAGATTTAACTCTCTATGTTAATCGAGGCCTAGGGAGAACGCGTGTTCCATTCCGTTTTATGTCAAAACCTGAAATTACACTTTTTACACTCCAACATTCGTAATAATTCGCCTATTTTCTTGCATATCCTTTCTTGTACGCGCTCATCCACGTTTCATTTACCATATGATGAAAGTGAGTCCAATAAAGGAGGTATGTTCATGTATCCATATTATCAACCAATCCCAGTCCGTTCAGCACCTATTGGTCCAGTAGGCGACTCACGCTTCTTCCCGTTTTTTGGCGTTCCCTTTCTAGCTGGAATTGCTGGTGGATTACTCGGCGGAGCATTAGCTTTCGGCCCTCGACCATTTTACCCACCTTATCCACCACCTTTCCCGCCGCCAGCACCTTATCCTTGTTACGGTGGACCATGTCAACAACCATACTATTACTAAGTTAAAATAACGATTATTTCAAATGTTATTCTCTCAACGAGCCACCTTATTACACGCTTATAATAAAACTATTGTTTCTACTCATCCTCCCATTTTGGGAGCATATGAGTAGAAAAAAGTAAAAACCTCTTATAGACATAAGAGGTTTTTACTTTTTTCATTAT